>QHOZ01000031.1:14275-23731 GCA_003219495.1 Verrucomicrobiota bacterium
ATCTTCTTTGGCAATCGCGTCACTGGGCGCCCGTTCGAAGACCGGGACCTCGAAGGATTGACCACGCTTGCCGAACATGTTTCCACGATTTTCGAAAACGCTCTGCTCTACGAAGAAGCCACAGTTCAGAAGAGTTTGGCTGAAACGCTTTTAAAATCGATCCCGCCGGGAATTGTCGCGATCGACGAAAACGCGAGCGTGCGCTGGTTCAATCCGCCGGCGGAGAAAATCCTCGGGGTCGCGTCGGCCGATATCTTGAACAAACCGGTGGAACGCGTGGGCAATCGGCTAGCCGGACTTCTGCGCGAAACTTTGGAATCAAGGACGCCGCCCGCCCCCCAGCGCTGGATCGACAGCAACACCCGACGCTCGTTGTCGATCGAAACGCGACAACTCGCGAGCAACGGCGAACCGCTCGGCGCGGTCGCGGTGATCCAGGACATGACAACGCAGGAAGCGTTGCGCGAAAAACAAGCGCTCCTCGACCGAGCGACGTTCTGGACCGACCTCGCCGCAAGCATGTCTCACGAGATCCGCAATCCGCTGGTCGCGATCAAGACTTTTGCGCAACTTTTGCCCGAGCGCTTCGATGACGCCGATTTCCGAAAAGAATTCAACGAGATCGTAGTTAGTGAAATCGATCGGCTCGATAAGATCATCACCCAGATCAACAACTTCGCCCATCCACCGGAACTGATCTTGAAGCCGATCGACGTGCGTGCACCGGTGAAGAAAGGCGTCGAAATCGCCAGAGCGCGCTACGGATTCAACGGCAAGATCGAATTGGAAACCTCATTGCCCGGCAATTTGCCGCCGGTCATGGGCGACGAGGGCGCGTTAGCGGAAGCGTTCGCGCATTTGCTGGCGAACGCGGCGGAAGCGAGCGCGGATCGCACGAATCCCCGAATCACACTTACGGTAAAGCCACTTCGACAAGGTCGCGAACGCGACGCGGTGGTCGTGACCGTGCGCGACAACGGCTCCGGAATTGCGCCGGAAATCAAAGACAAAATTTTTTCGCCGTTCTGCACGACGAAACCGCGCGGAATGGGTTTGGGATTGCCAATCGTCAAGCGCACTGTGTTTGAGCATCACGGCCGCGTTGAAGTCGATTCCTCCTCGCGAGGCACGGAAGTCAGCGTGCTTCTCCCCGCCAGCTCGAACGGCGATTAGTCGCATTTTCGAGTTGCGATTTGCGGCCTGAGCTTTGAGGTTTCACAAAAGAGAGATCATGAAATCTATCGCCGTGAATGCAGAACAATTGCAAAAAGTTAAGACGAGTCCGGGATTTGTTGCGGCGCTGGATCAAAGCGGCGGCAGCACGCCGAAAGCGCTGGGCCAGTATGGAATTCAAGAGAGTGCGTGGTCCAATGACGAAGAGATGTTCACCGTCGTCCATCAAATGCGGACCCGCATCATCACCAGTCCGGCGTTCAACGGGAAGCGGATCATCGGCGCCATTCTGTTCGAGAACACGATGGAACGAGATATCGAAGGGAAACCAACCGGGGACTATCTCTGGAATGTGAAACAGGTCGTGCCGTTTCTAAAAGTGGATCAAGGCCTCGCCGCTGAAAAAGACGGCGTTCAATTGATGAAGCCTTTGCCGAATCTGGGCGCGCTTCTCGACAAGGCTAAGGCGAAACGCATCTTCGGAACCAAGATGCGCTCAGTGATCAAACAAGCCAACGAAGCAGGGATCAAGGACATCGTGAATCAGCAGTTCGAAGTCGGGCAGCAGATTATCTCCGCGGATCTGGTGCCGATCATCGAGCCAGAAGTTGATATTCGCTGCCCGGAAAAAGCAAAAGCGGAGCAGCTGCTCAAGGCGGCGATCCTCGAAAAACTCAATGCATTGCCAGATGGTCAGTTGGTCATGCTCAAGCTGACGCTGCCTGAACAAGGCGACTTTTACGCTGACTTCGTCAAACATCCAAAAGTTGTAAGGGTCGTTGCGCTCTCAGGCGGCTATTCGCGCGAAGAAGCAAACAATCGTTTAGGCAAACAGCATGGCGTGGTCGCCAGCTTTTCCCGCGCGCTTGTTGAAGGGCTGACGGCTCAGCAATCTGACGCTGAGTTCAACGCCGTCCTCGACAAATCGATTCAGAGCATTTTCGACGCATCGAATACTTAAGCCAAGTATTGCCAACCGAAGAACCGTGCGAGCGGGCGCTTGGCACAACCGTCTCTATAATTTAGAAAGAACCCGTGACGCTCACGCTCCAGGAAATCGCGAAGCTTTGCGGCGGTGAGCTGGACGGCAATCCCGACGGCAAAATCACCGGCGCCGCGTCCCTCGATGAAGCGATCGAAGGCGAAATCGCGTTTTACAACAATCCGAAATACATGCCGCGGCTGCGCGCGACTCGGGCCTCCGCCGTTTTTGTCCCCGCCGATTTCAGCGAGAAGATTTCTCCGGCTCAAATTCGCGTAGCCGCTCCATCAGAGGCATTCGAGCAGGTCGTTTTGAAGCTCGCGCCGAAGCCGGTCGCTTTTGCGCCCGGCGTTCACCCGACGGCGATTGTCGATCCAACAGCGAAGATCGGTGCGCGCGTGTCGATCCAAGCGCACGCCGTGATCGAGCCGGGCGTCACGATCGGCGATGAAAGCGTGATTGGCGCGGGAAGTTATTTAGGTCACGAAACGCAAATCGGAACTAAGTGTTTCATTTATCCGAACGTCACGATCCGCGAACGAACCAAGATCGGTTCGCGCGTGATCATTCACAGCGGCGCAGTCATTGGCGCCGATGGTTTCGGATTCGAATTCAAAGACGGGCGACAACGCAAAATTCCCCAGATCGGGATTGTGCAAATCGATGATGATGTGGAAATCGGTGCGAACACGACAATTGATCGCGCGCGTTTTGGGCGCACCTGGATTCAGGAAGACGTGAAGATCGACAATCTCGTGCAGATTGCGCACAACGTGATCATCGGCAAAGACACCGTGATTGCGGCGCAGGCCGGGCGAACGAGTCTCAATGGCTGGGCAGGTCGGAATTGTTGGGCATGCAACGATTGGCGACGGTTCGATGATCGTCGCCCAAAGCGGTGTTTCGAAAAATATTCCCGGTGGGGTGTGGTTTGGTTATCCAGCAGTCCCAATCGAGGACGCGCGGCGACAATTCGCCTGGATTCACCGGCTGGGGAAGTTGTTCGAGCGGGTGAAAGCGATCGAGAAGAAGCTGGGTTCGAAGGAGTAATTCCGAGGGGGCGCACGACAAGGCGCCAGCCTTGCCAAGGCGTTGGCAAGGAGAGTGCTTATACTCGATATAGAAATTATAGGAATGAAGTCGCAACAACAACGAGAGTATTCCCAGTTCCTCATCATCGATGACGACCCAGGCATCGCGAAATTCCTGGTTACCTACCTCCGCCAACGCGGACATACGTGCCAAGCCCTTACGGACGGTTTCCAAACCGCCGCCTGGCTGGGTGAACACGAGTGCGAAGTCGCGATTGTGGATCTTAAGATGCCGAAGATCGACGGCATTTCGCTGATCAGTTTTATTCGCGAAATGGATCCGACGTTGCCGGTCGTCGTCTTTACGGGCGTCGGCTACGACGAGGAGCAGATGCACGCCGCTTTGCGTGCGGGCGCGAACGGTTACGTCAGCAAGAATTTGCCAGTCGAGCAACTTTACTGCGTGCTCGCGCGCGTTCTAGCCACGTGTCAGCAACGAAAACGCAGCGTCACATTTAATGGTCAGCACCCGGCGCTTGCCGGCGCGGCCTAGTCACCGCTTTTCCACTTCGTCCAAACGCCGCCCCAATTCCTCCGGCGAAATGCACGACGCGCCAAACGCGTTCACCGTTTCCTTCTCGAGCGAATCGGACGTCGCTACGGTGATTTCGAAACGGGACGCATACTTGCTTGCAAGGCGCTCGACAATTGAATCCGCTGCTTGGCCACGAGCGGCATAGAAGATTTGGACGTCGTGCGGATCGGATTCCTCAGTTGCGCGTGAGCCGCTGCCGTCAAAAACAACCGCCACCCGAATTCCGGTCCAATCTTGATACTGCCGCAACCGTTTGATCAAAGCTTCACGGGCAAGCGATGTGCGCCGAGCATGCAATTTGCGCAGCTCCGGCCAGGCGAAGATGATGCTGTGACCGTCGACAATCAGATGCTGCGTTGCCACGCGACATGGTAGGTCGAGCGAAGGCTCAGCGCGAGATGTCGATCTTTACTCGGCCGGCGCAGCCTGCTTTTTCGAGCGCGGCTTGGAGCTTTCGCGCTTTTTCGAGCGCGCTGCCCGTGTCTTTCGCTTCAAGTAAGCCTTCCGACGGCTCCGTTTCCTTCGAACTCGTGTTTGTTGACCCACACTTTGTTTCATCGAGAGAATCGGATTGCTTTTCACGCCCGTTTCGAATTAAAAAATCAACGCGTGCTCTCGCTCTCTGAGAATCTGTCACCAACTCCCAAAACCCTGATCGGGGCATCGGTTTTGATGCTGTTCATTGCCGCGATCTTTGCCGGTCTAAACGTAAGCAAAGTTAAAGGGCTGCGCTCCAGCGTGGCGGATGCGAATGCCGCCAGGCAATCCGCCGACCGCAGCCGCACGCAGCAGGAAAAAGAACTCAAAGCGCGCGAATCAGCAGTCGCCGCGGAGCAGGCGAAGTTAGCGCAGCAACAAGGGACCTCCGGAGCAGCCGAAGGACAGCTGACGCAGATTTTGACGGAAAAGAAAGACCTCGAAGCAAAGTTGCACGACAAAGACGGAGAAATACTCGCGTTGCAAAAACAGATCGAGGAAAAGCAGCCTGCCTCGGCGAACCCCGGCGCAGCTACGCCCACCGAGCTCCAGGCACAATTGGACGATGCTCGCCAGCAGCTCGACGCTGCGGAGCGGGAGAAAAGTCTGCTCTCTGAGGAAGTGCAATCGGTTACCGAGCGTTCCGTGCAGGCCGAGGACGAGAAGAAACGCCGGGCCGTCGCGCATCGCAAGGTCGGCGTGCAGGGGAAAATTCTCGCCGTCAATCAGGCCTACAACTTCGTCGTCCTAAATTTGGGCGGCCGCAATGGGGTCGAGTCGCACTCGGAGATGTTGATCGTGCGAGACGGCACCTTTATCGGAAAAATCCGTATTTCTTCAGTTGAACCGGCCACCGCCATCGGCGATATCATCACGAGCACGTTGGCGCGAGGCGTCCAAGTGCAACCCGGAGACATTGTCATCTATGCTGGCTCAAATTCGTAAACACGAGAGAAAAATCGCGACTGCGTTATTGCTTGTCGTCGCCGGACTGCTTGCTTCGTGCGCGAACCAAAAGGACGCCGCACTGGTTAAAGATCCCGACGCCAAACCCGAAGGCGCAATGCCCTGGAACAAGCAGGAAAAGTGGGAGACCGGCGGAACTCAGTTCGCCAACATGACCGACCATCGCTGAGCTGCGAGCGAGCTCAGATCCAAAATCCTGCCGGAATCACCGCGTTCTTTGGGACGACCACGATTCCATCCCGGATGAAATAGTTCTCCGCATCGAAGTCGGGCGGTTTTCCTTCCGGGGTAATCACGACTCCGTCGGCAATGCGCGCGTTCTTGTCGATGATCGCGCGATTGATCACGCAATTTTTCCCGATGCCCATCAGCGGCACATTTCCGGCGCCGGCCGGCCGGTCCTGCTCGAAAAAATCCGCGCCCATGATCACGCTGTTACGAATCGTCGCGCCGCTTTGAATGATGCTGCGAATCCCGATCACGCTCCGCTCGATGTGCGCGTCGGAAATAATGCAGCCATCGGAAATGAGCGCCTGTCGCAGATTCGCGCCGTTCACTTTGCTGCCTGGTAAAAATCGCGGATGCGTGTAGATCGGCGCTTCGGTGTCGAAGAAGCTGTACTGTGGGACGATGGCGGTGAGATCAAGGTTCGCTTCATAAAACGCGCGCACCGTTCCGATATCTTCCCAATAACCTTGAAAGATGAACGCGTTCACATGTCGATCCTTGATTGACTGCGGAATGATATGCTTGCCGAAATCCACGAGATCGTTCGCGAGGCAGTCGACCAGCACCTCTCGATTGAAAACGTAAATGCCCATTGAGGCTTGCAAGAGCTCGTCGTTTTCGTCCGAGCCAATGTCGCGGAGCAACTCGCGGGTCATCTTCAATTCCTGAACCACCACAGGATCTTTCGGCTTCTCCACGAAGCGCGTGATTCGCCGGTCGACTCCGCATTGCATGATCCCGAAATCCGAAGCTTGCGCGCGCTGCACCGGTTTCGTGGCGAGGGTGATATCGGCACCGCTTTGAATGTGCTGATGCAACAGCGTGCGAAAATCCATCCGGTAAAGTTGGTCGCCGCTGAGAATGAGATAGTAATCGAACGCGCGCTCGAGGAAGTAGCGCATGTTCTGCCGAACTGCGTCCGCGGTCCCCTGATACCACTCCGAACCCTCCGGCGTTTGTTGCGCGGCGAGGATGTCGATGAAGCTGCGCGAGAAATTGTCGAACTTGTAGCTCGCCTGCATGTGCCGGTGCAGCGACATGCTGTTAAATTGCGTCAGCACGTAAATCGAGCGCATTCCCGAGTTCAGGCAATTGCTGATCGGGATATCGACAATGCGATATTTTCCGCCGAGAGGCACCGCCGGTTTCGCGCGGTCTTTCGTTAACGGGAACAAACGGGTCCCCGCGCCGCCGCCCATGATGATAGCGAGCGTGCGCTGCGTTGTGCCGGGCGGCAATGCGGGCGTTGCCATTGCCGGAAGAGAATCGCGCGCGGCGGGATTTTGTGTCTGCACATTCCCAATAACTCAGGCCTCGCCGCTTCGGGCAACCTTTTTGCTCAAATTAGCGTTCGTTGCTACTATCTCGTCGTTAATCGGTCACCGGAACTATGTGCGGAATCGTTGGTTATGTCGGACGTGAGGAAGCGGCGCCTATTTTGCTCGATGGGCTCCGCCGCCTTGAATATCGCGGGTACGATTCGGCCGGGGTCGCCATCGTCAACGGCGATCGGCTTGAAACGCGCAAGTGCGCGGGGCGAATTGCCTCCCTTGCGACGCTGATTTCGCAAAAGCCCGCCGCCGGGCATTACGGAATCAGTCACACGCGTTGGGCGACTCACGGCAAAGTTACCGATGACAACGCGCACCCGCATTTTGACGCCACGGGCAAGATCGCGCTCGTGCATAACGGCGTGATCGAAAACTATCAGGCGCTCAAGGAACAGCTCATTCAAGACGGCGAAACGAATTTTCGATCCGATACCGACACCGAAGTGCTCGCGCATTTGATCGGCAATATTTATCACAAGCTCGATGGCTCGGACTCGAAAGCACGATTGGTTAACGCGACTCGTGACGCGCTCAAGCTAGTCATCGGCACCTACGGAATCGCCGTGGTGCATGCCGATATTCCTGATTTTGTTGTCGGCGCGCGGCGCGGCTGCCCGCTCGTGCTCGGCGTTGGCAAAGACGAAAATTTCATCGCGAGCGATGTGAGCGCGATCGTCGCCCACACGCGCGACGTTGTTTATCTAAACGATTTCGATCTCGTCGCGTTCGATCGCGAAAATTTCGAGATCAGCTCGGTCGACGGCGCGGTCGGGCAACACGCCGTCAGCAAAGTCGAGTTCACCGCGGAAGACATCAAGAAGGGCGATTACCCGCACTACATGCTCAAGGAAATCTGCGAGCAGCCCGATACCGTGCGGGACGCGATGCGCGGCCGAATTGTTCTTGAAGATTCCACCGCGAAACTCGGCGGCCTGGACATGAATCCGGCGGAACTGCGCGATGTTTCGCGCATCGTCCTGACCGGTTGCGGGACTGCGCTCCACGCCGCGCGCGTCGGCGAATATGCGATCGAGCAACTCGCGAACGTTTCCGTGGATGTCGATTTTGCGAGCGAGTACCGTCATCGCAATACACCGCCAACCGAACGCACGCTCGTTTTCGCGATCAGCCAGAGCGGCGAAACGGCGGACACGCTGGGCGCATTGCGCGAGAGCAAACGCAAAGGCTATCGCACGCTCGGAATTTGTAACAATGTCGCGAGCACGATCGCGCGCGAGAGCGACGGCGGCGTTTATATGCATGCCGGACCGGAGATCGGCGTCGCGGCGACAAAATCTTTTACATCACAGTTGATTATTCTCACGCTGATCAGCCTTCTGCTTGGCCGGATGCGACAACTTTCCACCGCGCAAGGCAAGCGGGTCATCGATGCGCTCGGCGCGTTGCCCGGACAAATCGAAGAGGTCTTGAAACTCAGCGATCACATTAAATCGATCGCGAAGAAATACGTGAATGCGCCGGGGATGCTGTTCTTCGGGCGGCAGTTCAATTATCCGATCGCGCTCGAAGGCGCGCTCAAACTCAAAGAGATCACCTATCTGTTTGCCGAAGGACATCCGAGCGCGGAACTGAAACATGGAATCATCGCACTGATTCGCCCCGATTTGCCGTCGGTGTTCATCGCGCCGGACGACGCCGTGTTGTCGAAAAACATCAACAACATGGAGCAAGTGAAAGCGCGAAAGGGACCGATCATCGCCGTCACTTCCGGCGATGGCGCAAAAAAATTAAAAGGTTTGGCCGAGGATATCATCGAAGTGCCGAGCACGATCGATTGCCTCAGTCCGGTGCTATCGGTGATCCCGCTCCAGTTACTCGCCTACCATCTCGCGGTCGCGCTCAAGCGCGACGTCGACAAGCCGCGCAACCTTGCCAAAAGCGTGACGGTCGAATAACCGGCGCTTATTGGGCGAAATATCGAAATGCCGGTTCCCGGCGGACTAAAATTTCGCTAAAATGTCCGGGAAGATTCCGAGCCGTGCAACAAAACGAAGATTACGTACTTAAAGTTTTGCAAGATGTCGGACTTGTGTCCCGGAAACAAGTCGACGCCGCGCGAAAGCGTCTCGACGGCCAAAACAACGTCGTCGACGTGCTGATCAAAGACGGCGTCGTCAGCGACGCGGACGTCTCGCGCTCGCTCGCGGCGCAAGCGCACATGGATTGGATCGATCTGTCCGCGATGGTCATTCCCCCGGCGGTGATCAAACAGATCTCGGCCGCGGATGCGCGTCGTTTCAAAGTGATCCCGGTTGCGTTCGGTGAAACCGGACTCGTCGTCGCGGTGAGCGATCCGCTCGACATCGACACGATCGATAGCCTCGGATTTCTCCTTCACCGCGAGCTCGAGCTTGTCTGCTCGAGTCCGGACAAGATTCACGAAGCGTTAATCAAATATTACGGAACGGCGGATGAAGCCTCCGACATCATCCAGGAAAAAATCGGCGAAGATGTCGATCTTGGTCTCGAGATCGGAGATGCCGCGGCGATTACCGAGACCGATGAAGCCGATGCACCGATTATTCGAATGGTCTCGATGTTGATTATCGAAGCGCATCGCGCCGGAGCAAGTGACATTCATCTCGAGCCGCTCGACAAGAAATTCCGGGTGCGATTTCGAGTCGATGGCGTGCTTCAGGAGATGCAAGCGCC
>QHOZ01000034.1 GCA_003219495.1 Verrucomicrobiota bacterium
TTCGCTCTTCGGGAAATCGTTGCCGACGATGCCGACTAAATTCACCGGCGAAAAATAACTCGCGGCCGTCGCGGCATACGACGCCGAGCCGCCTAACAAATCGGTGTGTTCTTCGACCGGCGTTTTCACCGTGTCGAGTGCGATGGAACCGAGAACGAGAAGACTCATGATCGCAAAGTAGAAATTAGAAAGGAGAAAGTAGAAATGACATTAGCCTTCGGGATTGAGCATAGCTTTGCATGCGCGCGCATATTTCGCGATGTCGGGCGCTTTGAGCAAACCGGAAACGATCGCGATGCGCTTTGCGCCCGCGGCCAGGACTTCGCCGAGATTGTCGATCTTGATTCCGCCGATGCAAAAGATCGGGACGGTAACTTCGTTGTGAACGCGTTTGATTCCTGTCAGTCCAACCGGCTGGTAGTCCGGCTTGGTTGGAGTCGCAAAAATTGGACCGAACCCGATGTAATCCGCGCCTTCCTGTTGCGCGGCGGTCGCTTGCTCCAAACTGTGCGTTGATTTTCCGACAATGACTTTACGGGCCGCTTTCTTTCGCGAGTGGGCAATTGAATCGTCATCCTGGCCAACGTGCACGCCTTCGATTTCAATCTGCGCTGCAACTTCCGCGTAATCGTTGACGATCAGTGGAATTCCGGCGGGCGAAGTGATCGCGTGCAATTTGCCGGCAAGATCGACAATCTCGGCAACGGAAGATTTCTTTGCGCGGAGTTGGATTAGATCGACACCGCCGTCGATCATCGATTGGGTCACACGCTCGACGTCCGTCGCCGCAACGTAATTCAGATCAATAAATCCGTAGAGACGGCAATCTGTGAGATTTTTCACGTTAAATATTTGTAGCCACGGCCCTCCGGGCCGTTCTTCAATTGTCTGACGTCGCAGAGCGACGTGGCTACACTCTACTCGAGAGCAACGCGGCTACACCTACTCGTGCAAGTGAACCGACGGCGGCACAAGCTTGAAGTCTTTCGAGCTCATCACGCGCTCGACGAAGCCGGTGTCGTATTTGCCTGCTCGAAATTCGCCGCTGCGCATAATCGCGGCGTGAAACGGCACGGTCGTTTTGATTCCGGTCACGTAATATTCGTCGAGAGCGCGCCGCATCCGGTTGATCGCCGAGTCGCGCGTCGCGCCGACGGTGATGATTTTTCCAATCATGGAATCGTAATACGACGGGACGATGTAGCCGGTGTAGGCGTGCGAGTCGATGCGAACGCCACGGCCACCGGGCGCGTAATAAAAATTAATGCGGCCCGGCGATGGCTGGAAATTGTTCGCCGGATCTTCGGCGTTGATGCGGCATTGAATCGCATGCGACTGCGGCCGGGCACGCACGATGTGTTTTGAAAGATGCTCGCCGGCCGCGATGCGGATTTGTTCCTTCACCAGATCGCACCCGAAAGATTCCTCGGTGATCGTATGCTCCACCTGGATGCGAGTGTTCATCTCCATGAAATAAAAACGTCGATCGTCATCGACGAGGAACTCGATCGTGCCGGCATTCACGTAACCGATGGCCTTCGCGAGTTTCACCGCCGCGTTTCCCATTTTCTTGCGCAGCGCCGGCGTCAAAAACGGCGATGGACATTCCTCGATCACCTTTTGGTTGCGGCGTTGAATCGAGCAATCGCGCTCGCCGAGATGAATGATGTGGCCGTGGCTGTCGGCGATGATCTGAAATTCGATGTGGTGCGGATTTACGATCAGCTTCTCGATGTAAACGTCGGAATTTCCAAAAGCTTTGTCCGCTTCCATCCGCGCCGCGTGATAACCTTGAATTAAACTCGATTCGTTTCGCGCCGCGCGCATGCCGCGACCGCCGCCGCCCGCGACGGCCTTGATCATCACCGGGTAACCAATTTTTTTCGCGACCTTCATCGCCTCTTTCTCGTCCGGAACGACACCGTCACTGCCGGGCGTGACCGGAACTCCAGCTTTGCGCGCGCAGGCGCGAGCGAGGTCTTTGTCGCCCATCTTTTGGATCACGCCGGCAGGGGGTCCGATGAATTTAATTTTGCAGCTCTCGGCGACCTCGGCGAAGTGCGCGTTCTCGGCGAGAAATCCGTAGCCGGGATGAATCGCATCCACGTCGCCAACTTCGGCGGCGCTCATGATCCGATCGATCTTCAAATAACTTTCCGAGCTGGGTGCCGCGCCGATGCAGATCGATTCGTCCGCGAGCTGCACGTGCAGTGAATCAACATCGACGTCGGAATAAACCGCGAGTGTGCGAATGCCGAGCTCTTTGCACGCGCGGATCACGCGCAGCGCGATTTCGCCACGATTTGCGATGAGGACTTTCTCGAACATCAGTTGAGAGTTGAGAGACCTCTCAACTAGCGAACTTTAAAAAGCGCCTGGCCAAATTGCACCGGCTTACTGTTTTCGGCCATGACCTCGGCGATGACTCCGTTCGTTTCCGCTTTGATCTCGTTCATCACTTTCATCGCCTCAATAATGCAGACCACCGTGTCTTCGGTCACTTTGGTTCCAACATCGACGAAGGGCGCCGCGTCCGGCGAACCGGCGCGATAAAAAGTTCCGACCATCGGGGAAACAATGTCGCGCGTGTCCGAGGCGCCGGTTTCGGCAGCGGCTGGAGCTCCTTCCGCTCCGGCAGTTGATCCGTTTCCAACTGGCGCCGTTGAGGACACCACGATTGGCTGTTCGCCCAGCCCTTTGCACAATTTTAACCGGAAGCCGTCCTTCTCCATCTCAAAGACCGAGAGGTCGTTCTTCTTCATCAAATCGATGATCGCTTTTATGTCTTTGAGATCCACGCTAGAGCTCCGCTTGTTCAAAGTAAGGGGGGTAGGTAAAGCGGTTTTGCCTGGGAGGTCAAGTCTGTGCCCCTGGGACCGGCCGTCCCCGCCCGGGTAAATGCGCTCTTATTCAGACCAAATACGGAACCGGCGCGCCACGAAAAATGAGCCGAATGTCGCCGGCAGGAGATATAGAAACAGGAATGGCAGAATGAGAGACAATTGCTCGCGAAGATTCTCGCCGAGCGTGTTCTTGCCGGACAATGTGCCGGACGTAATTTCAAGCACGAGGAAAATCGCCATGGCCGTCGCCACCGTCGCCACTCGCCGCAATTGAATGCGGAAACGAAAGGCGTAACCGACTGCCGCGCCCAATACGCCACACAGAATTATCGGAATGAGAATCAGCACTGCTCATGTTTCGACGCATGAACCCGCGCCGCGCTTCAAAATAATCGACGAGAGCGACGAATACATCGTGGTGGATAAGCCGGCGTTTCTCTTGATGCATCCGACGAAGCCCGACCAGCGCACTACGCTTTGGAAACAATTGCGCGAGCTGCTCGCGTTCGAGATCGCGAACGGCGGGCAGGTTTCAATCGTGAACCGGCTCGATCGCGAAACGAGCGGCATCGTCCTCGTCGCGAAAACTTCCGCGGCCGCGCGGCGGTTCGGTTTGCTCATGCAAGATCGACAACTGCACAAAGAATATCTCGCGATTGTCTGGGGCTGGCCGGATTGGGAAACGAAAACGGTCGACGCGCCGATGGATCGACAAGGAAAACACGAGCGCTCCGCGATTTGGTTGAAACAAACGATTCATCCGAAAGGCGCGGAAGCGGTGACGGAGTTCCGCGTCGAGCGACGCTTCAAGAGATCAAGCTCGAATGGAAATGAGTTCGCGTTGATTCGCGCGACTCCAAAAACGGGACGTACCCACCAGATCCGCGTTCATCTCGCGTCGCTCGGACATTCAATCGTTGGCGACAAGATTTATGGCCCGGACGAAAAGCTTTATCTCGAATTCATCGAGACCGGCTGGACGCCAAAGCTGGAACGACAATTACTTTTGCCGCGTCACGCGCTTCATGCGACGAGGCTCAAGATCGACAACGAACAGGACTGGAATGCCGAACTTCCGGGAGATCTCGCGCAGTTCATGCAGTCATCCTGAACGAAGTGAAGGACCTCTCATAAACTTCGTGGATCACACGATTTACTCTGTGTGACGCAAGCTCCGAGTGGGAGGTCTCTCGCGTCCGCTCGAGATGACGGATCTACATGTAGCGCCAGCTTTGCGGTTTGCCCTGGCTCAACCACTGAATCGCGGTTTTCAATCGGCGCTGGCGCGTTTCATCGCGCTTCGCGCCTGTGATCCACTCGACGTATTCCTTTTTGCGGCTGTAGCTGAAGTTCTCGAACGTCTTCTTCGCTTTCGCATTTTTCGCCAAGGCCGCTTTGAGATCGGCCGGAACTGTGATCTTTTGCTTCCCGCGCGGCGCGCGCTTTTTTTGCACGCCGCGATCGTTTAGCTCGGCCGCTTTCTTGATGCAGCCAACGATTTCTCTGTCGCTCGGCAAATCTTTCGTCGACGTGATTCGTCCGAAGTGTCCCATCGCCCCTTCGTTTTCTTTGCCGAAGAGCAGTTCGCCTTTCCAAAAACCAAACACTGCGTGCTGCTTGAAGGACGCCATCAAACACATCGGTCCTTTGTGATCGAAAAACGGCCCGCCCCAACGAATCGTTTCTTCGACCTCGGGACAAGCCTTGTGCACGAGCTTGCGCAAATGCGTCAGGATAGGGCGCGCGAACGGCTGCGCCTTCTTAATATAATCGTCAACGCGTCGATCTTTTTTGGCCATAGTAACCTTACCCTTCTTCGCGCGGATGCTGCGACGACGTCGCGGCGGTGTAAGCGAGCTTGCGTTTTCGGATCAACATCAGGTTGCGAATGTAAATCGCTGAGTTCGGCAGGTAGGCGAGAATTCCAACCGGATCGCGGCGGGAAATAAAATAGAAACACATGATGATGCTGCCCGCGATACTCCAATACCAAAACGAAACCGGGATCACGCTTTCACCCTGACGCTCGGAGGCGAGCCATTGCACGAGAAAGCGCATCGAAAACGTTGCGTTCCCGATGAGGCCGATGATCACGAGATAATTCCAGTCCAGGCCAAAAACGCGATGTTCCTGGCCGAACCATGTCACCGCGATAACGATTGATGTATTCATTGGTTGTTGAGCGATTCCGCAATTTCGTAACGCAATCTTCGCGATTTCATCCAGCGGACGGCAAGCAAATCGCGAAACGATTTAAACAAACGGTTCCAAGCGCCGTAATGGCTCTGCCCCGCGCGGCGCGGATTGTTCGAGACCGGCACTTCGGTAACGGTGAACGCTTCGAGCTTGATCAACGTCGGCAGAAATCGATGCGCCCCGTTGAAAAACTTCACGTTCGCGATGCATTCACGCTTGAAGACGCGATAAGTGCAGCCCGCGTCGGAAATGTTTTCGCCGGATAATTTGTTCCGGACCGCGTTTGCGATGCGCGACGAAACAATTCGCAGCCAGCTGTCCCCTTCGCCACGCGATTCGACGCGCGTGCCGCAAACGCAATCGTACCCGCGCAGCGCTTGCATCATCGCCGGCAAATCTTTCGGATCGTTCTGAAGATCGGCATCGAGCGTGGCGATGTAACGGCCGCGGGAGATTTGCATTCCCGCCCAGCTCGCGGCCGATTCGCCGCAATTGAATTTGAAACGTTGCGCGCGCAGACGCGGATCGTTCGCGCTCAACTCCTGCAACACGCGCCACGAATCGTCGCTGCTGCAATCGTCCGTGATCACCACTTCATAATCGATCCGAAGCGGATCGAGCGCTGCGTGAATCGCCTCCAGAAGCGGCCTGAGATTGTCTGCTTCGTTGTGACACGGAATGACAACGCTCAGCTCCGGCGTCGTCATTTTTTACCGAAGAATTCCAGGATCGCGTCACAGACAAGATCGACATCTTCCATCGGCAGGTCGCCATAAATTGGAAGCGACAGAATTTCCGTGACCGCTTCTTGCGTTCGCGGCAATTGCGGCAAGTCGCGATACATCTTCATCATTGCCGGCTGCTGATGGTTCGCGATCGGGTAATGAATTCCGGTGCCGATGCCTTTGTCCTTCAAAAAGGCAGCGAGCTCGTCCCGGCGCGGAGTGCGGATGACGTACATATGATAAACGTGTTTGGCCCACGGGCGCTCCGTTGGAGTTTGGACGATGCCTTCGAGACGCTCGTTGTAACGCGCGGCAACATCGCGGCGACGATCATTCAACTTGTCGATGTTGCGCAGCTCGACCCGGCCAATCGCGGCCTGCAATTCGTTGAAGCGAAAATTGTAGCCCACAAATTCGTGGACGTATTTCGAGCTGCGGCCGTGGTCGCGCAGCATGCGCAACTTCGCGGCGAGTGAAGAATCGTTTGTCGTGATGCAACCGCCGTCGCCCATGACGGTGAGATTTTTGGACGGGAAAAATGAAAACGCGCCCGCACCGGCGATTGAGCCGGCGCGTTTCCCGCGATACTCCGCGCCGAAGGCTTGCGCGCAATCTTCGACAACCCACAGCCCATGTTTCTTCGCGGCGAGGAAAATTCCGTCCATGTTCGCGGGATGTCCGTAAATGTGGACGGGAAGAATTCCGACCGTGCGCGCGCTCATTGCGCTTTCGAGTTGATCGACATCGAGGCAATAGGTCTCGTCGATGTCGATGAAGATCGGTTTCGCGCCGCGATGAATCATCGGCTCGATGGAGGGAAAGGCAGTGTGCGAGGGAACAAGAATCTCATCGCCAGGCAAAACGCCCATCGCGTGATGCAACATCAGTGCGCCGGTCGTCCAACTGGAACAAAGCACCGCTTCTTTCGTTCCAACGTAAGCCGCCAGCTCGGCTTCGAACGCTTCGCATTCCTTCGCGAGAATGTACCAGCCGGAATTGATCGCGCGCACGGCCGCTTCACGGACCTCGTCGTCCACGAAAACTTTCGATAACGGAATCTTTTTCACCTCACTCACGCCGTTAACCTAGTTGATGTCGATCCATTTTCCGGTGCGCGCCGATTCCATCGCGGCTTCGACAATGCGCACGGCTTCGGCTCCGTCCGCGCCATCGACCAGCGGCGCCTTGCGCGTTTCGATCGATTCCAAAAACGCGACCAGCTCCGCGCGCAACGGTTCCTCCGGCGGAAATTCAAGCTGACGCACAGCGCCTTCGTTGGCTTTGATTTCCCCGCTCTCGGTCACGTGGCGGTTATCGAACGTTTTGATTTTGTACTGCGCGACGTTGTAATCGCAGACCGCGGATGAATTTTTTCCGGCAATCGTCAATTCGCGCACCTTGCCCGGTAAATGATAGCCCGCTTCGATCGTCGCCAAAACCGCCGCGCCATCGAGCTCGTATTCGAGGGTGATCAGTGCCTCATCGTCCAAATCGTCGTCGCGTCCGAAAAAATTTCGCATCACAGCATGGGCGCGTCGCGGCGAGGTCCCGAGCAGGAATTGAAAGAGATCGATAAAATGAATTCCGTCCGCGAACGTCACGCCCGTATCGCGGCGAGGCCGTTTGAAGCCGCTGAAACGCGCGCGCAACATTTTCAATTCGCCGAAGCGTCGCTGCGCGATCGCGTCGCGCATCCAAACCGACGCCGGATCGAATCGAAAAATGTGACCGACCTGCAGGACAAGGCCGTTTCGCTTGGCGATTTCGCTCAACGTCTGCGCCTCGGCCGATTTCAACGTGATCGGTTTTTCGACGAAAACATCTTTGCCCGCTTCGAGCAGCTCGCGGCAAAGCTGAAAATGCGATTGCGCGGGCGTCACCACGACCGCGGCGTCAACGATGGGAAATATCGAACGCGGATCGGCGGTGCGATGGCTTTGCGCAAGGCCACTCGCATCCAGTCGCGCAGGATCGACATCGGCGACAAAAAGCTCCACCGGCAGCGATTGCAGAACGCGCAAATGATTGGCGCCCCAGCGCCCGAGACCGATGAGAAGAATTCGTTTCGCCTGTTGCATCTGGTGTCCGCGACCCGCAGAGTCCGTCATTTACGCGCAGCGTTAACTCGCCGCAATGAGATTCTCACGCAAGATAAGAAAGCTTTTCTCGCGCGAACTTTTCGCGAGCGCGGCCGAGCATTTCAGCCGCGCGCTGCATCCGGTCAGCACGCGCCGGATGCTGGACGACATCGATTGGCTGCAATTTCGAGATTTGCGCCACAAATATCCGTTTCGGCCCGGCTCGCCGCAGATCAACCGCTTCGAGGACATCGTTTATTGGATCGACATCAATGTGGAGCGCGCGCAGGACCTCTGGCTCGATCGCGCGCCGCCGTTGCGCATTCTCGACCTCGGCTCGGGCGCGGGATATTTTCTCTACGTCAGCAAATATTTCGGGCACGAGGTGCTCGGATTCGACACGGACCATGAGCCACTCTTTGGCGCGACGACGGAATTGCTCCGCGTTTCGCGCGTGATCGGTCGCATCGAACGGCAAACTCCCCTGCCCGATTTTGGCAAGAGGTTCGATCTGATCACAGCGCATCGAATTTGTTTTCATCGAATCGGCAAGGTGCGCGAGAATCGCGAATGGTCGCCGGCGGATTGGAAATTCTTTATCGACGATGTGCGCGCCAATCTTCTGGACGAGAACGGGCGGTTGCTTCTCGATTTCAATCCGCGCCCCGACCGCACTTCATTCTTCACGCCGGAACTGCGCGAATTCTTTTTGTCCGAAGGCGCCCGGATTTTTCGTTCGAAAGCATTGCTCGGCAAAAACCCGAACGAGCGCCCGCGCTTTAAGTTGAGCCGCTAAACCGATATGCTCTGGATTATTAGCGGCCCCACTTCGGTCGGCAAAAGCACTTTTATCCGAAGTGAAGAATGTTCCGCGCTGACCGGATTACGTTCGAAAACATTGGTGATTAAACCGATGGATGATCTGCCGGGGCAGCTGAATCCGCGATTGTTCACGGAGGCCGATTGCTTTGTTCATTACAATATGCTGCGGCCGGTTTCGCTCTTCGCCAGAAGTGAAGCCGCTCAGGTCGCTTCGCCGCGGGAATATCAAGAGCGATCCGTCCAGTTTACGGCCGACCCGTGGTGGACTGAGTTTATCCGCCGGACCAGAGATAAACCTAAACGCGCGGTGATTGTTGTTGCCAATCCGGCTGCGATCTGGGAACGAGCGGGCGGCCGTCGCGGTTACAACATCGAATACTGGAGGTCGCTCTATGAGAAGCTGAACTTTCCAGACATTTACCGCGCCTGGTGTTCGGAATTGGAGCGACAACAGATCCCGTTCGTGTTCGTCGATGCCACTGGTTCAACCTATTCACGCCTCGACGCCGAGGCTGCGTTGAAGATTGTTGATCGAAAGGTGATGAACACCACTTATTCCAAGCAACAGATCGAGAAAATTCTGCAGCAGGAAAACTTTGCCTATCACCGCATCAATCTGCCCTTTGGGTTGCACACACCGGGACGTGACCGCAGCCGCACGCGCGACCTCATTTTCCGGGAATCGCTAACTGGCAAAAGCGTTTTGGATGTAGGTTCTGCGCTCGGCTATTTTTGTTTCGAGGCCGAGGCCAGAGGAGCCGCCCGTGTCCTTGGAGTCGAGCTGGATCGAGAACGATTCCGCCAGTCATGTTTACTCAAAGATATCGTCGGAAGTGAGGTTGAATTTCTTCAGCGCGACATCTTGAAAGAGCCGCTCGATGAGCAGTTCGACTACGTTTGTCTGCTCAACGTAATTCATCATTTGGACGAACCGATCCGTGCGATCCATCAGCTCGCCGCGATTGCGCGCGAATTTCTGATCATCGAATTTCCAACCTTCGAAGATTCAAAGTTTCGCAAGACAACGCGAATTCGCTTTCCGAAACGGTATAATCGTTTGCCTCTTATCGGAGTGAGTTCCAAAAAAGCCACCTCGCAAAAAGCCGATGGCGGCCAAACATTCGTTTTTAGTCCAGACGCCATTGCCCGGATTTTGCAGGATCACCGCCCGATGTTTAGCGAGGTAAAAATAATCGACTCGCCCGTTGCGGGGCGAAAGATTGCACTTTGCCACAGGTAGGCCGACGCGTCGCGGTGAGACGCGGTCGCCTCGCAGTTGTCGCGCTTCGCGTCGCGGTTATGCTGACGGATGCGCAGATTTCTTTCGGCTGCCTCGTTGTCGATCTTGTTCGTCGGCCTAAGCGACCAGGCGTTTGGCGATGAGGGAATGTGGTTGTTCAACAATCCGCCGCTCAAGCAACTCAAAGAGAAATATAACTTCGAGCCGACGAAGGATTGGCTCGAGCATCTGCAAAAGGCGAGTGTGCGCTTCAATTCCGGCGGCAGCGGCTCCTTCGTTTCGCCTAACGGATTAACAATCACAAACCATCACGTTGGGCTTGATACGCTCCAGAAAATGTCGAGCGAGAAAAACAATTACGTCCGCGACGGTTTCTACGCGAAATCACAAAAGAACGAAGTCAAAGCGACCGATCTCGAATTGAACGTGTTGATGTCGATCGAAGACGTAACCGATCAGGTAAAAGCGGCGGTGAAGCCTGAAATGTCGCCGGACGATGCGAACAAGGCGCGCGGTAACGTGATTGCGCAGATTGAAAAAGAATCACGCGAGAAAACCGGATTGCGCTCGGACGTGGTGACGCTTTATCAGGGCGCGCAGTATCATTTGTATCGCTACAAACGTTACGACGATGTGCGGCTCGTGTTTGCGCCGGAAGAGCAAATCGCGTTTTACGGCGGCGATCCGGACAATTTCGAATATCCGCGCTTCGATCTCGATATCTGCATCTTTCGCGCGTACGAAAACGGACAGCCGGCGAAGATCGAGCATTACCTGAAGTGGAACACGAAAGGTCCGGCCGACGGTGAGTTGACGTTCGTCAGCGGAAACCCCGGCCGCACGGATCGACAACTGGCGGTGAGCGAACTGGCGGAGCTGCGCGACCAGGAAGTCCCGCATTTGCTCGACTTATTTTACCGGCGCGAAACGTATCTTCACGCGTGGGCGGCGCGCAGTTTTGAAAATAAGCGCCGCGCGCAACGCGATGTCCGCAGCGTCGAGAACAATCGCAAACGTTACGAGGGCTATCTCGCCGGCTTAATTGATCCCGAGATCTGGCGCATGATCGAGGATCGGCAGGCGAAGATTAGCGGCGCAAATGAGACGAGCGCGCTCTTCGACAAAATCAAGCAGGCACAAGAAGCGACCGCAAAGGTGATGCCAGTTTATGAATACTTCGAACAATTTCGCGGCCGTCCTGACGCCGCGTACCGATCGCCGCGCGCGCTGAACAGCACGCTCTTTCAATATGCGCGCCGCGTTCTGCGTCACGGCGATGAAATGACGAAACCGAACGGCGAACGTTTCCCGGAATTCCGCGATAGCTATAAAGAATCGCTCGAGCTGGAGCTCTTCTCATCGCAGCCGATCTACGACGATTTCGAAATCGTGAAGCTCAATGACTCACTCACCGACATGGTGACGCGATTCGGCTCGGACGACGCGCTCGTGAAACAAGTGCTCGCGGGCAAATCGCCGATCGCGCGCGCGAGAGAGCTTGTGACTGGAAGCAAATTGAAAGACGCCGCAGTGCGCAAACAACTTTACACCGGCGGCGCCG
>QHOZ01000200.1 GCA_003219495.1 Verrucomicrobiota bacterium
GGTTGCATCGTACATTCCTTGAACGTCTTCGCCGGGGAGCTCCATCCACTCGTTAGGCTTGAGAACTCCGAGCGCGAGCGGATTAATTTTTCGCGTCGGACTGCTGATGCCGTAGGCGTTGTCCTCGACGACGAACAACACCGGAAGCTTTCGTTCCTTCGCAAAACAAACCGCTTCGAAGAAATCACCCCGACGCGTGGCGGCGTCGCCAACGGTGGTAACGACAACGCCGTCCTTTTGATCCTATCGCAGGCCCCAGGCCATTCCGCATGCGGGAAGAAGTTGCGAGCCGGTCGGCGTCGGCACGCTCCAAATGTGAAGATCGACATCGCTGTAGTGCGACGGCATCATCCGCCCGCCGCTGCCGGTATTGCGCTTCGCGAAATATTCGAGACCGAGCTGTTTCGTCGTCATTCCGCGACCGAGAACCAGTCCGCGATCGCGGTAGTAGGGAACAATGTAATCGTCGGGCTGCATCTGCATCGAAATCGCGGCGAGCGCTTCGTGTCCCATACCCGAAACGTGGAAGTGACCTCTGCCCTGACGGATCAAATTCTGCTCGCGCAAATCGGCGTGCCGGCTCTCCAAGATGAGCCTGAGAAGACGCAGCTTATCTTTTTTGGTCAGTTCCGGCATACGATGTCGATCTTACAATCGCAATTGCGGCTCGACAATCGCGTGAATTGATTTCGAATCAAACTGCGCGATGGGAAAAGGCGAAATGCAGATGAGCAGGGGAGTTATCGAGCGCTTTCGCGAGTTTCTGCCCGCATGCGAAACGGTAGTTTCGCTGGGCGAGGGGAGTACGCCGCTCGTGTTTTCGCCGAGGTTGAGCGAACGCGTCGGCCGCGGCTGCGAATTTTTCATTAAAAACGAAGGCGTTAATCCGACTGGATCGTTCAAAGACCGTGGAATGACGGTTGCTGTTTCGCGCGCGATCGATCGCGGCGCGCGCGCGTTGATCTGCGCTTCCACGGGTAATACATCCGCCTCCGCCGCGGCGTACGCGGCGCGCGCGGGGATTCGATGCGCCGTCGTGTTACCGGCAGGCAAGATTGCGACTGGCAAACTAATTCAAGCGATCGCGCACGGCGCGAAGATTGCCGCGATCGACGGGAATTTTGACGACGCGCTGCGAATCGTTCGCGTGTTGGGCGATGAGAAAGAGTTCGCGATTGTGAACTCAATCAATCCGGACCGGATCGCGGGACAAACGACGGCTGCGTTTGAAGTGATCGAGGACCTCGGCGACGCGCCGGATTTGCATTTGCTACCGGTCGGCAACGCTGGAAACATCACCGCGTACTGGGCTGGTTATCGCGAATTTCACGCGCGCGGAAGATCGACAAAGTTGCCGGCGATGCTTGGATTTCAGGCGGCGGGCGCGGCGCCGATTTTTCACAATCGAGTCGTCGAGAATCCGGAAACGATCGCCTCCGCGATCCGCATTGGAAATCCGGCAAGTTGGAAACAAGCGCGCGCGGCGCTCGATGAATCAAAAGGCAAGATCGACATCGTCACCGATGAGGAAATTGTGAACGCACAACGCTGGCTCGCGTCGAGCGAAGGAATTCTCGTGGAACCGGCGAGCGCCGCGCCGATTGCCGGTTTGTTGAAGTTTGCAAAACAAATGCCCGAGAGCAGCCGAATCGTTTGCACCGTGACCGGCCACGGGTTGAAAGATCCGGATGCGATCCAGCGAACAATCGGAAAACTTGAGAGCGTTCCGGCCAAGATCGACAATGTGCGGCGCGAGATCGGTTTTTAGTTTAGAGTCGCGCCGTTTGTCATGGCTTTGATCGTCCAAAAGTACGGCGGCACATCGGTCGGGAGTCCCGAGCGCATCGGAAATGTCGCGAAACGAATCGTTGAAACGCAGCGCGAGGGTAATCAGGTCGTCGCGGTAATTTCCGCGATGGCCGGTGTCACCGATAATCTGATCAAGCTCGCGGGCGAAGTTTCACGCGATCCCGACAAACGCGAGCTCGATGTGTTGCTCGCGACCGGTGAGAAGGCAGCATGCGCGCTGACTGCGATGGCGATTAATTCCGCGGGCGCGCGCGCAGTTTCACTAAGCGGCGCGGAGGCGGGAATTTTGACCGACGGAATCCACACCAAAGCGCGCATCGCGAACATTAGTCCAAGACAGATTCAGGAATTGCTCGCGGACGATTACATCGTGATCGTCGCCGGTTTTCAGGGCCAGAGCGCGGAAGGCGAAACCACAACATTCGGTCGCGGCGGCTCCGATTTGACGGCGATCGCGCTCGCGGGCGCATTGGGCGCCGATGCCTGCCAGATTTTCACCGATGTCGACGGCGTCTTCACGTGCGACCCGCGTGTGGTGAAGGACGCGAAGAAACTCGACGAGTGATGCAATCGCGCGCGGTGGAGTTCGCGAAAAAGTTCGCGGTCGAATTCGAAGTGCGCTCGAGTTTGAAACCCGACGTCGGCACGGTCGCGAAAGAAGAGACTGCGAACATGGAAGACGTCGTCGTGCGCGGCGTGAGCATTGATCGCAACCAGGCGAAGATCACGATCGACGACGTGCAGGACCAGCCGGGTGTGGCCGGCCGCATTTTCTCGATGATCGCCGCGGCGAATATCGTCGTCGACATGATCGTGCAAAGCGTCTCCGAGTATGGCACGACCGATCTCTCGTTCACCATTCATGAAAACGATCTCGAGGCCGCCCGAAAATTGCTCGAGCCGATCGTGAAAGAAGTGAAGGCGGCGGGACTGCTTACCAAAAGCGGTCTCGCGAAGTTGAGCGTCGTAGGAATTGGAATGCGCTCACATTCCGGAGTGGCGGCGCGTTTGTTCGATTGCCTCGGCAAAGCGGGCATTAACATTCAATTGATTTCCACGTCGGAAATTAAAATCGCGGTGGTGATCGATCAAAACGATGTCGAACGCGCCGCGCAATTGACGCACGCGGAGTTCGGTTTGGGATCGCTAACTTCGGCCGCGGCGATGCAGCCGCTGAGCTAGAAGCTATTGCGGTCGCACGACCGGATCGACGTAGAACTCGGGCATTCCTTCGATCCGCATTTTGTAACCGAACGTGGTGTGCATCACGACTGCCGTCGGACGATCGGTGATGGTGGCGCGATACTTTTCGTCCGCGTTGACCTGTTTCCAGACAGTGCCGTCTTCCAATCGGATGACCGCATGGCCTTTGACACCGTCGATCGTGCCGTCCACGCGGCTGATAAGGGTATCGAGCTTACTTCGCGAAGCAGCCGCATCGCGCTTCACTTCTTCGGTCGCTTTTTCCGCCTGCGCAGCTTTCTCGTTCGCTTTTTTGATTTCTTGCTGAGCCTGGGAATTGGCTTGTTCAGCGGCTTTCTTTTTCGCGCTCTCACGATAACCCTGCAGATACGCGTCAAGGTGCTGCATCTCGTCCTCGCTCAACTTATCCAGACCGGCGGCTTTGAATTCCTCGGGACGCATAGTTTCCTCGAGGCTCTTCGTGGGAGTCGCTTCTTTTTTGGGCTTAGGCGTTGATTCCGGAGTGGGCTCCGAAGTCGCTTGATCGGTTGGTTTGGTGGTCTCGACCGCTTCTTGCCCGCGAGTCGCCGGGACCAAGAGAACTGATAAAACGAAAACAAAAACGCAACGCAAACAGTAGGAGAGCATGGCAGAAAAACTTTCGCTCAGAGGCTAACTATTATCGCCAGGGCGTCAAGATGAGCACCGGAAACGCGGCGGGCAAAAGGGACATCTGCTCAGCTACGAGACGTCCTTCGCCCTCGGACTCCATGACATCAGACAATATATGTCATATAAAGTCGAGAGGTGTTGGGCGCTCGCTTAACGAATGATCTGGCCAGGAGTTGGCGTCGGTGATCGCCGTTTCTTCGGCGTAAATCGCTTCTTTGGCGTCGGCTTCGGCGACGGCTTAACGATTGGCGTTGGTTTCACTGTCGGCGCTGCCGTTGGCTTCACGGTCGCACCGGGAGTAACGGCTACGGTTGGTTTCGGTGTCGGGATCGGTTGTTTCGGAGAAAAAGTCGCTACTGGCGTTGGCTGAGGAAAGCCACCGACTGGAGGCGGCCGTCCGAATGGCGGCCCACTCGCGTTACCGCCATTCGGCAGGTGCGGATTTTGTTTACGCATCTCGGCCACGATCAAATCCACGCTGGGCAGCGGTGGAAAATTCGTGATCAGCGGATGCAGACGCATGATGCGACGCAAATCGACGCGGCGTGGCGCCGGAAGTTTTCGCATACCTGCTTTGACCTCGAGCAATTCGCCGGCATGCATGTCGGTTGATTGGTCGGGAAAATTGTTCAGTCCAAAATGGGCTCCACCTTCAAGAACAGTCAGCCGATCAAAACTGTCTGGCTGGGATTTGAAAATCACCGTCGTCCCGGTGATTCCGACCGTAACCGCCTTCGTGACAATCTCGGCCCCGCCGGAATTCTTTTTCGCGTAAAGAAGGATCGTGCCGCTGTCCAGACGAACGCTGCGACCGGATTTGTCCAATGTGAAAACGGTGTTCTCGCCCAGCCGCGTGATGGTTAGGTCCGCGAAAGTGATTTCTGAACGCGAATCACCTCCAGTTCGAA
>QHOZ01000035.1 GCA_003219495.1 Verrucomicrobiota bacterium
AGCGGCCGGTTTGGATTTCGCGAAACACGCGGTAGCGATCACCGGCGCGGGCAGCGATCTGGATAAGCTTGCTGAGAAGAACGGATGGCTTGCGCGATTTCCAATGTGGGATTGGGTCGGCGGCCGAACTTCGGTGATGAGCGCGGTCGGTTTGGTGCCGATGGCATTGCAAGGTTTCAAGATCGACAGTTTTCTAGCCGGCGCCGCGGCGATGGACGAAAAAACCCGCTCCGGGGATTTTCAACAGAACGCGGCGATGCTTCTGGCACTGATGTGGTTCTACATCGGCAACGGCTGCGGGGAAAAAGACATGGTCGTGCTGCCGTACAAAGATCGACTGCTGCTTTTCAGCCGCTACTTGCAGCAGTTGGTGATGGAGTCGTTAGGCAAAGAAAAGGATCTTGATGGTAACGTTGTTCATCAGGGAATCGCCGTTTACGGAAACAAAGGTTCGACCGATCAACATGCTTACATGCAGCAATTGCGCGACGGCGTTTTGAATTTTTTCGTTACCTTCATCGAAGTCTCACAAGATCGACATTCGCCCGAATTTGAGGTCCGCGGCGCTTTATGAGAAGAATCGCGAGTCGATCACGGTCAGCATCCGCGATGCGGACGTATTCAACATCGGAGCGTTGATCGCGCTCTACGAACGCGCGGTCGGATTTTATGGATCGCTCGTCAATGTTAACGCGTATCATCAGCCCGGCGTGGAAGCGGGAAAAAAAGCGGCCACGCGCTTGCTCGAATTGCAAGCGGCCGCACGGGCGAAGCTTTCCGGTGACGGCAAAACGGCGGAGGAAATCGCGCGCGCCGTGGACGCCGATCCCGAGGACGTATTTCATGCGCTGACACATCTTGCGAGCAACGATCCGCGCGTGCACAGTTCCAAAGGTGAAAATCCGTCAGAGGACAAATTTTCCATCGCGGAATAGGTATTGCTCGGTGTCGGGCTAACTATGGCAGCATCTTCTCAGCAACCGGATGACGAATCGCTTTCGGTGCAGTGGCCGGACATCGTAAAGTTTCTTCGCCAACTGAGTCACGACATTCGAAACAATTTGAACGCCGTGGAATTGCAGTCCGCTTTTCTGGCGGAGCTCGCAACCGACGAGGAAATGAAAACCGAGGTGCAACGGTTGCGCGAAATGATTTCCTCTGTCGGGACCGGATTGCAACGTCTCACCGCGGGGTTGAGCCAGACCAAGCCGACTCCCATTTCGTATCCGGCCGCGGATTTCATTGAGGATTTGAAACAGAAAGTCGGGAAGGAGCTGCCGGAACACGCGAGCAAAGTGAAATGGGACGTGCAAGTCAAAGGCGCGACGTTGGAAATCGATCCACAGCTCGCGCACCAGGCGTTGCTCGAGCTCTTCATAAACGCTTTTCAACATGAGCGGAACGCGCGGACGGTTGAAGCAAAAGCGTGGATCGACAACGGACGTTTCGTGTTGGAATTGCGCGAGGCAAAAGCGCTCTTCGACAAATCGACCGAAAACTGGGGCCGCGAGCCGTTACGGAACGCGAGCCAGGGACATTACGGAATGGGATTAAATCGCACGCGCATGATCCTTGAATCTCACGGCGGAAATTTGCGCGCCGAGTTCGACCGCAAAGGATCGACATTGATCACGACCGCGACTTTGCCGGCGCAGAACGGTTGATGAAAGAGCGCGGCCGAATTCTGATCATCGATGATGAACGGCCGATTCTGCTCACGCTCGAAGCGTTGCTGACACGGCACGGCTACGAAATTGAAACCGCGAACACTGCCGCCGCGGGATTGAAAGCGCTCAAGAACAAAGCGGCGCCGCTCGTGCTGCTCGATCTGCAATTGCCCGACGCGCAGGGACTGGAAATGCTCGATCAAATCAAGACCGAGCGGCCGGAAACGCAGGTCATCATTTTAACGGCGCACGACACGCTTAACAACGCGATCGAATCGATCAAACGCGGCGCGTTTCATTTTATCAGCAAGCCTTACGCACCGGAGGAATTGCTGAGCCTGGTCGAGAAAGCGCTCGAAAAGCAATCGCTGCTCAAGGAAACGCAAACGCTGCGCAAGAAAACCGAAGAGCTTGAGAAACGCCTCGAGCTCGCTGAGACGCGGTTTACTCCGATTTTCAAAAGCAAGTCGATGCAGGAAATCGAGGAATTGATCAATGCAATGGCTCCTTCGGAAGCGAACGTGTTGATCACCGGCGAGAGCGGCGTCGGCAAGGAAGTGATCGCGAACATGGTCCATCAGCGCAGCCGGCGATCGGAGCGACCGATGGTCAAACTGAATTGCGCAGCGTTCCCGCAAACAATGATCGAGGGCGAGCTTTTCGGCTACGTCAAAGGCGCGTTCACCGGCGCGAGCAACGATTTTCCGGGAATGATCGCGGAGGCTGATGGCAGCACGCTTTTTCTCGACGAGATCTCGGACATGCCGATCGATCTGCAGACGCGCTTCCTGCGCGTGTTGCAGGAGCGCGAGTACCGTCCGCTTGGCAGCACGCGCGTGTTGAAAGCAAATTTTCGCGTGATCGCCGCGACGAATCGCTCGGTTCCACAAGCGCTCTCGGAAAATCGTTTGCGCTCGGATTTGTATTATCGGTTAAACACATTTCAAATCGAAGTGCCGCCGTTGCGTGAGCGAAAACAGGACATTCCTCCACTCGTTACGTTTTTTGTAAAACAACACGCAACGCAGCTCGGGAAATCCGAGCCGGAGATTTCGCCGGAAGCATTTCAAAAACTCCTCGACTACACCTGGCCGGGGAATGTGCGTGAATTGCAAAATGCGATGGAGTACGCGGTCGTGCTCGCGCGAAACAACACCGTGACCGTGAAAGAACTGCCGAACGAATTGCAACTGCCCGTGGCGTTGCAACAGCTCGATCGCATCGCGGCACCGCAGGGAGGCGTCCAAAGCTTGGACGACATGGAGCGCGTGACGATTCTGCAAGCGCTCGCGCATTGTCACGGCAACAAAAAGAAAGCGGCGCAGCTTCTCGGCATTCAGCGGCCCACCCTTTACAACAAGCTCAAGCGCTACGCGATCGAGCTCTGATCGCGTTTGGAATTTCGATTTTCGATTTTAGATTGAGCTAAGATCGACAATGGCGACTTCGCGACATCTCGAGAAGGTCCTGGCGCATGCCGAAGACCAGCTCGTTGTCGAAGGCAAGCAGCGGCCGAGCGATTTTCTTTCCAGCTACAAGAAGTTTCTAAAGCTCGAAGAGCATCGGCTGCGACTGAAACATCAGGCCGGCGGCGGTGGCCGGGAAATCTGCGCGCGCCGCGCCGAGCTCGTTGACGTTGTTCTGAAACACGTTTTCACGACGGCGGCGAACTCGGTCACTGGAAAGAAGACAACGCTGGCTCTCGTCGCGCTCGGCGGTTATGGCCGCGGCGAATTGAATCCATTTAGCGATGTCGACGTAATGCTGCTCCAGGCCGAGAACGGCGGCAAAATTTCTCCCTACGTTCAGGAGATGGCCGAGCAAATTCTCTATTTACTTTGGGACGTCGGTTTCAAAGTTGGCCATTCAACGCGCTCGGTGAAAGAAGCGGTCGCGCAGGCGAATCGCGACATGCACACGAAAACTTCAATGCTCGAATCGCGTTTTCTCGCCGGCGAACGCGAGCTCGCGCGCGAATTTCGCGATCAGTTTCGCGACAAATGCGTGCTCGGATTCGAGCAGGAATACGTCGCTGCGCGCATGCACGATCAGGAAACGCGTCACCACAAATTTGGAGACAGCGTTTACATGCAGGAGCCGAACATTAAGAACGGCTGCGGCGGTCTGCGCGATTATCAAAACCTGCTTTGGATGTCGTACTTTAAGGAAGGCGGACTCACGACCACCCATTTGGTCGGACGAGATTGGCTGAGCGAATCGGACCAGCGGCGAATCGAGAGCGCTTACGATTTCCTGCTGCGTTTACGCACGGACCTGCATTATTTTTCCAAACGCGCGGCCGACGTGGTGCATTTGAACCTTCAGGAAGAAATCGCCAAGCGATTGCGTTATCACGAAAACGAAGGGCAGCGCGCGAGCGAAGCGCTGATGCGCGATTACTACAACGACGCGCGAAACATTTTTCGCGTCACGGAGCGAATCACTGAGCAATTTGCGAGCGGTTATGCCACGCGCGGGACGCGCTCGCTTTTCAGTTTTTTGCCGCTCCGCCGTGGCGCGCAAACGCGGATCGGTTCGTTCGTGGTGCGGCACGGTCACTTGCACGCGAATCAGCGCGACTTGTTTAAGACCGAACCACTCCAGATGATGTGCGCGTTCGAGATCGCGCAAAAGCACAACGTCGATCTCAGCCCTGAGCTGGAAGATTTATTGACGCGCGACCTGAAACAAGTGACGCGCACATTTCAATATGCGAAGACGCCGCGCGAAGTTTTCATGTCGATCTTATCGCGTAAAGGCGAGGTCGGCCGGACGCTGCGCCTGATGCACCGGGTGGACTTTCTTGGTCGTTACATTCCCGAGTTCGGGCAACTGACCTGTCTCGTGCAGCATGAATTCTTTCATCGCTACACTGCCGACGAGCACACACTGCTTTGCATCGACAAGCTCGACGCGCTCTTGGGCACGGAAAATCCAAAGCTGTTTCCGTATCGGCGTCTCTTTGAAGATCTCGAAGAACCGTTCGTGCTTTATCTCGCGTTGCTTCTGCACGACACCGGCCGCGCGGTCGGCGCACGGCCGCATTCCGAAGCGAGCGCCCTGTTCGCGCAAACGGTCGCGAAACGTCTTCAACTTTCACCCGAGCAACGGAAAGCGTTGATCCTTCTCGTCGATCACCACGTCACTCTCTCCAACATCGCGCAACAACGAAATCTCGATGATCCGGCAACGATCGTGGAACTCGCGAGCATTGTCCGAAATCAAAAAAATTTGAATGCGCTCATGTTGCTCACGCTTGCCGACGGGCAAGGCACAAGCGGGCAAAGTTGGTCCGATTGGAAAGAGACGCTGGTCTGGCAGCTCTTCCACGCGACTTCGAAATACCTTGTCGATCAAAAAGCATATCTCGAGCAGACACGAATCGAGCGCGACAGCTTGCAGGCTTCAGTGGCGGCGCAGCTCCCGCCCCATTTCAACGATGAAATCGAAGCTCATTTCGAGTTCATGCCGGATAATTATTTTCGCGCTTCGAAATTGGACGACATCGTGCACGATTTGCGGCTGTTCCGCGCATTTTTCGAAAACGCGCTGACCGGGCAAGACCGGGCGCTGGCCCCGGCGATCACGTGGGAAGATTTTCCGCAATTGGGCCACAGCGTGGTTTGCTTTTGCACGTGGAACCGGCATGACCTGCTCGCCAAAATTGCCGGCTCGTTTTCCGTTGTCCCCTTGAACATTTTGAGCGCGGATATTTTTCCACGCGAAGATCACACGATGTTAACAATTTTTCGTGTTTGCAATATGAAGGGGCACGCGGTGAACGAAGTGAAAGAACGCGCCCTTGTCGAAAGCACAGTCCAGCGCGCGCTGGAAACCGAGACCTTCGAATTTGCGCCGCTTCTGGAGCAAGCGCGCCGTAAAATTCATTATCGCCGTTTGCATGAGCTTGAATTTCCAACCGGGATCACGATCGACAACAAAGCGCACCCGGTTTACACGCTGATTCAAATCGAAACGCCGGATCGAATCGGCTTGCTCTACGATTTGCTGACCGCGCTCGGTCGCGAAGGAACCGACATTGTGCTTTCGCGTATCAGCACACAAAAGGGCGCGGCGGTGGATACATTTTATCTTACCGACAGTGCAACCGGCGCAAAAATTACCGATTCGAATCGCATCGCCGGTTTGCAGCATCGTTTGCGCGCGGCCATTTTGAGCGGAGCGGCCCGCTAGGTCCGGAATCACTGGCGCAGCTAAGGCGACTGCTTATCGTGCAGGATTCGAATGAATGCGCTAATTCTCGCAGCCGGCTACGCGACCCGGCTTTACCCCCTCACCTTGAACAAAGCCAAGCCTCTGCTCGAAGTCGGCGGAAAACCGATCATCGAATGGTTGTTCGACAATCTTCTTTCGGTTCGCGATCTCGGAACTGTTTACGTGGTTACGAACAGCAAGTTCGCGGACGATTTTCAGAAATGGGCGGACCGCTATCAAGATCTACATC
>QHOZ01000036.1:0-2910 GCA_003219495.1 Verrucomicrobiota bacterium
GTGATTTTAGAATTCGCGAGCTTCGCCTGGTGGATTACGACAACGACGGGTGGCTGGACATCATTGCGGCTGGCAACGGCATTCGCGTTTGGCGCAACCTCGGCAAGGGCGGCTTCAAGGAGGTCCAACTTGGATTGGATAAACTGGGGCCGGTTGCATCGTTTCGCTGCTTTGATGTGGATGGCGACTGCGATTCGGATTTGATCGTGGCGCTTGAAAGCGGCGGGCTGCGCTTTTTACGGAACGAAGGCGGGAACGCCAACAGCCAACTCAAGCCGCGTCTCATCGGCTCAAAGTCCAACGCCAGCGGCATCGGCATCCGCGTGGACATCGCGACGTCTGGTTTGCGCATTACGCGACGCGTGCAGGAACTGCCGGTGGACATCGGCATTGGGAAATACCATCAGGTCGATTCGGTTACGGCGCATTGGTTTGACGTGAACCTCAACTACACGGAAGTGAAGGTGGATTGCCGCACGTTATTCGGGATGGACGAGCTGAGCCTGCCTACGGGATCGTGTCCGTACCTCTACGCATGGGACGGCACACAGTTTCGTTTTGTGAGATTGCCGATCAGCGAGCGGCGCTTCATCGAGGCTGATCCTGAGGAATACGTCTGGATCGCCGATGAAGCGATGTTCCCTCCGCGCAATGGCGAGCATGTGTTGCAAATCACTGAAGAGTTGCGCGAGGTACTCTACTTGGATGAAGCGAAGCTCGTTGTTGTGGATCATCCACGCGGGACCGAGGTTTACAGTACCGGTAAGCTCTTGCCGGGATCACCCTTTCCGAAGCATGAACTCGTCACGTTATACAAAGAGCATCCGCTGTTGCATGCGACCACGGATGCTAGCGACGACGTGACGTCGCATTTGCAGCAGGCGGATGACAAAATGGTTTCACCAAAAAAGTTGCGCATTCCGCAATTGCGCGGGCTGGCGGAGCCATATTCGGTGACGCTCGATTTTGGTCCTTTGCCAACCGAAAGGCCGCTTGTGCTTGCGATTACGGCCTGGCTGCGATTCGGCGGCGGCACGGCGAACATTGCTGCGTCGCTCGTCCCCGATCTGCCATTCCCGTTTCCGAAGCTCGAGACAGAAGTGGCAGACACGTGGAAGTCAGTCGATGTGAACTTCGGGGCGCCGGTCGGCAAAACCAAGCGCATGATCGTTGATCTCTCCGGCAAGTTGCCCGAAGGCGCGCGCCGACTGCGGATTACGACGGCGTTTGAAATTCATTGGGACCGCATCGCGCTCATGGAAAAGCGCGACAATTCGGAAACGCGAATCACGGTGCTTGCCCCGGCGAAGACTGACCTGCATTGGCGGGGCTTCAGTCAGTATAAAGACCTGCCATGGCAGGCTGGTGCACGCGGTACGGGCCGGTGGATGAATTGATCTCGGGACGCGACAATGCGCTCGCGCTATTGAATGGCGGCGATGAACTGACCCTGTCGTTTGCCGCGAGCCAGTTGCCTCCGAAGCAGGGCGTTCGCGACTTCTTCCACTACAGCGTCGGTTGGGACAAAGACGCGGATTTCCATTGCGCACGGGGCTGGGAAGTCGAGCCGCTGCCCTGGCACGGAATGGATTCCCAAAAATATGGTTGTGAGTTTCGCCCCGCATTTGCGTCAGATAAGGTCATGGAAAAATACAATACGCGCTGGGTAGGTCCACGAACTTTTACGCGAAAATGAAACAATACACACGTCGAGAAGCATTGGAGAGACTGAGTCCGGCCGTGCTGCTGTCGCTGGGTCTTTGGCCGGGCGCGTTGCGCGCGGCAACAACAAATGCTGAGTCGTTTCGATTCATCGTGGTCAACGACCTGCATTACCTGACAGAGGAATGCGGCCACTGGTTGGAACGGATGACCGCCCAAATGAAATCGCACGGCGAGATCGACCTCTGCATCGTGGCCGGCGACATGACCGACCAGGGAAAACTGGAGCATCATGGCGCGGTGCGCGAAATCCTGAATGGACTGAAGATGCCCCTGCATGTCGTGATCGGGAACCACGATTATCTCGCCGGCAACAGCGATCGAGCCCCTTACGAAAAGACATACCCCAATAGCCTGAATTACGCCTTCGCGCATCGCGGCTGGCAATTCATCGGGTTGGACACGAGCGAGGGCCTGAAGTTTGAGAAAACGTCAATCCCGGAGCACACGTTCAATTGGGTCGATGAGCAGATCGGGAAGTTCGATAAGGATCGGCCGACGATCATCTTCACGCACTTTCCCATGGGACCCGGCGTGAAGTATCGGCCGCTGAATACTGACTCGCTGCTCGAACGCTTTAAGCCCTTGAATCTGCAGGCCATTTTCTGCGGGCACTATCATGCGTTCACGCAAACGCAATTTGAGATGCTGCTCGCTCAAGCGCGGCAATCACGACGGCACGAAGGAGAAGGGGTACTTCCTTTGCAGCGCGCGCGATGGGAAAGTCACTCGCGAATTTGTCGAGCTGGTGCCCGAAGCAAAAACTGCAGCGACCCCGCCACAAAAATCGTAATTACTTCCACCACGCGAACCCACGTCGGGTGATCATACGGTCCGAGGTCCGTTCCGGGCAGATTCAATCCATGGACGTAAGCCAGAATAATCACGACGATCGCTGCGATGCCGGCGGCGCTCGGATAGAATGCGACGAACGGCAGCATCCACAATACATACCAGGGGTTCACAACAGCGCTCAGCAGGAAAAACAAACCATATAACAAATCGCCTCGTGGCACTCCGCCATTCCATTTTGCCGCGTAAGCGCCATAGACGATCAGGAATAGCCCCGCGCAAACAACCTTCCCCGCAGCATCGCCCATCCAAATCGACAGCACGCCATATATCGTCGAATTGAATTCCCATGAGCTGGCGAATTCCTTGACGCCACTCCAATCGGCCAGACTGCCC
>QHOZ01000036.1:2922-3958 GCA_003219495.1 Verrucomicrobiota bacterium
TATTTTTTCGGCAAGCGCACCAGCAGCAAGGCCGCAATTACTGCCGCCATCACCTTAGTTCCGACCGCGAGCGCGCACAACATCGCAACGCTACGCGGACGTTTGATGACCATGGCGGCGAGCAGAAACGCGATTCCCAGAATATCGGGATGTGCGGTGAAGGCCACTTCCTTGATCAACAGCGGACACCACGCATACAGAAGCAGGCAGCGCCCTCGAACGAGTCGGCCCATCAGTGCGATCGTCGCGAGATCAGCCGCGATCAGCATCAGCTTCAGCGGCCACAATTCGCCTGGCGCAATCCAATAACTAATCAGGAACAACCCCTGGCACACAGGCCCGTAGATCGTCGGCACATCCGGATGATTGATCCCGTCGAGGATTGCCTGGAGCTTTTGCGGCACTTGCGGGTCGCTGAAAAACATGCTCGGCGGCTTGCCGTATGGATTGCCGCTCCGCGCGAACACAGCGCCGTCCCACAAGTAGCGATACCAATCATCTTCCAGCACCGGTTGCCCGAAGAAGCCGACCAGGCGGAACGCGATGGCCCACAACCAGATTTTTCCGACAGGAACCGCCGCGCTGCCCGTGCACGCCAGGCCCAGGAGCGCCCACGCCGCGAACATGATCCCGAGAAATGCGCTGATGGCCACGTCCTGCCCGCCGCGCGACAGCGCGAGCAGCAGCCCATACGCGCCGACGCTCAGCGCGCCCGCGGCATCCACCCGGCTGACAGCCATGCGCGATTATACGGGAAAGATTGTTTTGTCTGTCGAGAATGAGTATTCAGGAAAAATGCCCGAGCGACAGCTTCGCTTGTTCGAACATCCCCGGCCGCTCCTCACGCGGCTCGGCGCGGACTTTTTCAAGTCGGTCCCACCCTGCCCTGGCGTATATCTGATGTCCAACGACGCGGACCGTTTGCTGTACGTCGGGCAATCCTCGAACCTCCGCGTCCGCCTCGGCAGCTACAAGAACGCCAATCCCCATCACGTCTCGCGCAAGACGTTGCGCCTGGTCCATTCCGTGGCGCGCA
>QHOZ01000201.1 GCA_003219495.1 Verrucomicrobiota bacterium
TCTTGCGACGTCCGGGAAGCAGGCTGAGACAAACAATCTGATCAATACGTTTCGATCAGTTTGCGGCGACAAACCAACCGCCGAAGGCTTGGCCGCGCTTTACGCCTATGAATCTCAAATTCCGGCGATCTGCGAATCAAAGATCGATGGCTTGAAAAAGTTTTACGGCTTCAGGGATCCGAAAGGTTACGAATATTTCTCGGTCCACCTCGAAGCGGACAAAGAACATTCGGCCACTGAGCGCGCGATGCTTGCGGACAAGATCGACAATCGCAACGCCGACAGTGTCCGCGCGTCCGTGAATCGCGTGCTCGATGCGCTTTGGGAAATGCTTTCGGGCGTTTGCCGGCGTCACGCAATCGCAGTGTAGCCACGGGCCTCTGGCCCGTCCGAACGGCGCGGAGCGCCGTGGCTACAACATTCGTCGAGCAGGCTTCAGTGCTATCTCGGCGTAATTCCTTCGGCGATTTCGACGTGAAACGTTTGTTTCACTTTCGTCTGGCCAAAAGATAACTCCGCGTTGTAATCGCCGGCCGGCAGCAATCGTTTCGGATCATCGCCGCCGTACTCAATGCTGACATCTTTGGTTGGGCGCAGGTCCCAATTCAATCGCGTGAATCCGGGCGTGCCCGGCGCTTTCAAATTCCCGACCGGCTGCCCATTCGCGTTCGTGATCGAGATTTTAACGTCGTCGCCCGTGAATTCCTTGATCCAGACCGTGAGAAGGGCGCCCTCCTCCGGATTTTTGCCGCGATAAATTCCTTTGCCGTTCGAATCGGTGAAGCCCGGCTGCAGATACGCGCCGGTCACGTTTCGCACACTAAATAGATGCGCAGGTTTGCCTGCGATCTCCGGCGTGAACTCTCGAAACGCGCTCGTGTCATCGAGCACCGCAATGCTGCGGCCGTGTGTCGCGATCGCGAGGTCGGCTGTGCGCGGATGAATTTGAATGTCGTCCACGCGGACCGGCGGCACATCGCCGATGCGGACCCAATGGGTTCCTTGATCGAAGGACGCGAAAATTCCGAAGTGCGTTCCAGCATAGAGCAGTTTCGGATTCACCAAGTCTTCGCGAATCACTTCGACCGGATCGTTCGCGGGCAAATCGCCCGTGACCGACGTCCAGGTTTTGCCGAGATCGCCGGTGCGAACAATCGTCGGGCGATCATCGCCCGTCCGATACGCGTTCGTGGCAACATAAGCGACGTTTGGATCGACATTCGACGGTTCGATGCGCACGACCCATTGTCCGCGCGCCGGCTCCGGCAAATTATTCGTGAGCTCGGTCCATTTGCCGCCGTCGTTTTCTGTGATCCACAATCGTCCGTCATCGGTGCCGGCCCAGAGCAATCCCGCTTTCTTGGACGATTCGGCGAGTGAAAAGATGACGCCATAATTTTCCGCGCCGCTGCCGGTAGCGTTGGTTTTGTTCGGATCGTTGTGCGTCAGATCGGGGCTGATCACGGAATATTTTTCCATCCGATCGGTCAGGCGGAAGACGCAATTCCCGCCGAGATAAATCATGCCCGGTTTGTGTTTGCTCGTGACCATCGGCGAATTCCAGTGGAACCGGTAACGCGCCGCGCCTTCGCTCGGTTCGGGACGCAAACGACGAAGCTCGCCGTTGCGCAAATTAATCCGGTGCACCTCCCCACCCTGACTCTCGGCGTAAAACGTGTCGTGATCGGTCGGATCAAATAAAACGTAGAAGCCGTCGCCGCCGGCGAGCGCGGTCCAATCCGAATTACGAATCGCTTCCTTGCTTTGCACGCCACTCGGCCCAACCCAGTTCTCATTGTCCTGCAATCCGCCGGCGATTCGGAAGTAGGGCTTCGAATCGTCGAGGCTGATCCGATAAAACTCGCCGCCCGGAAACTTGCTCAAGTGGTCCCAATTTTTTCCGGCGGACCAACTTTGGTAAAGACCGCCGTCAGTGCCGAGCAACAATCGCTGACAAATTGGCGGTTTCGGCGGTTTGTTTTTGTCTTCCGGCTTCGGTGGCTTCGGTGCAGGCGCGGTGCCGGCCTGAATCGCCATTGCGTGCAGATCCGGATGAATTTTCTCAGAGAGATCTTCGCGGAAATTTTTGCCGCCGTCATCGGAGACGAGCAATGCGAATTGCAAAAGATAAACGCGCTGATCGTTGCCCGGATCGATCCGGATCTGGCTGAAATAAAACGGGCGCGGATCGATCGCGCTCATTCGCGTCCAATGCTCGCCCCCATCTTCGGAACGAAACACGCCGCCGCTCTTGCTGCGAAGATCGCGGATGTCGCCCGCGCCGCCTTCAAAACTTTGCACGACTGCCATGAGCACGTTCGGTTTGCTCGCCGCAACCGCGAGGCCGATGCGTCCCGTTTGAGCGGGAAGTCCGCCGCTCAACTTTTTCCAGCTGCCGCCGCCGTTCGTGCTTTTAAAAATTCCGCCGACATCTTCGCCGTTCGTCGCTTCAGGTCCGGAGACAAAACTCCACGGCGTACGCTGACGCGCGTAAAGCGTGGCGTAAACAACTTGCGGATTGTTCGGATCGAGAATGACGTCACCGCAACCGGTGCGCGCGTTGTGCGGCGCGTTCGCGGACAAAACCAGTTTCCACGCTTTGCCGCCATCGGTCGTTTTGTAGAGGCCGCGCTCGCCGCCGTCGGTCCACAAATGTCCCATCGCCGCGATGTACGCGGTCTCGGGATTTTTTGGATCGACAACGATGCGAGCGATCGCGCGGCTGTCTTTCAAACCAACGTTCGCCCAATGCTCGCCGCCATCCGTGGTGCGATAAACTCCATGGCCCCAATTCGTAGAATTCCGATCGTTCGCTTCACCCGTTCCAACCCAGATCACGTCCGAATCCGATGGCGCGATTGCGATCGCGCCGATCGCGAGGTCCGGTTGCTTGTCGAAAATCGGATCAAATGTCACCCCGGCATCACCCGATTTGAAAATGCCGCCGTGACCGAGCGCGACATAAAAAGCGAAAGGATTGCGCGGATCGATCGCGATGTCGGATACGCGCCCGCCCATGACGGCGGGGCCGATCGAGCGCGCTTTGAGATTTTTGAAAAGAACATCCGTGAGTTGCGGCGCACCGGTAGACGGCGGCGGAGTCACGGAGGCGGAAAGTGGCGGGCGGGCGGCGATTCTTCCTGCGCAAGCGCAATTGAAGTGAGTAGCAGGCCGGACACTACAGCGAGTCGAGTGCTCATAAAAAGATGTCGTTCATAGCGCGGATAGCGGTTGTAGCGCAAGCAGATCGCCGCTTTTGCAGGTCGGCAATCGCGGTTATGGTCGACCCTGTATGACTCAAGCCGTGCTGGAAGGAAAGGTTGGAGTTGTTTTCGGCGTCGCCAACAAGCGCAGCA
>QHOZ01000037.1:0-432 GCA_003219495.1 Verrucomicrobiota bacterium
CCGCATGTTGCAAGGCCAGCGCGACCTGCTCGCCGTTGCCCGCATGATTCTTTCCGAGCTCGCGCCCGTCGTCTCCGCGCAACAAGGCGTGTTCTATATTATAGACAACGCCGACGGGGACGGCAGCGACGCTGAGCTGAAGTTGCTCGCCAGCTACGCATTCCGAAATCGCGACGACGTCAGTGATCGCTTCAAGCTGGGCGAGGGATTGGTCGGACAAGCCGCGATCGAAAAAGAGCGAATTCTGCTCCGAAACGTTCCGCAAGAGTACGTGAGAATCAGTTCAGGTCTCGGGGCTGCGCCGCCGCGCAACATCGTCGTGTTGCCGATTCTCTTCGAAGGTCAGGTCAAAGCGGTGATGGAACTTTCATCTGCCGAGGAATTCAATCCGACCCATCAGGCATTTCTCGATCAGTTGACTGAAAGTATCGG
>QHOZ01000037.1:506-5013 GCA_003219495.1 Verrucomicrobiota bacterium
GGAAGAATTGCAGCAAACCAACCAGGAGCTGGAGGAAAAAGCGCGGCAGTTGTTCGAGCAAAACGCGGAAGTGGAAAAAAAGAACCGCGAAGTCGAGCAAGCGCGCCAGGCGCTCGAAGACAAGGCACAGCAACTTTCACTCACCTCGCGTTACAAGAGCGAATTTTTGGCAAATATGTCGCACGAGTTGCGGACGCCGTTGAATTCCCTGCTCATTTTGGCCGAGCAACTTTCCACAAACCCGGAAGGAAACCTCACCGGCAAACAGGTCGAGTTCGCGAGCACGATCCGCGATTCCGGCGTCGATCTATTGAAGCTCATCAATGACATCCTCGATCTCTCGAAGGTCGAATCCGGAACCGTCACCTTGGACATTGGCGAGCTGAGCTTCCAGGAGATGCAGCAAAATCTCGAACGAACTTTTGGACCGGTCGCGGAGAAGAAAGGCCTCACCTTCGAGATCGAGATCGGAGAGGGTCTGCCGGTCGCGATGCACACCGACGCGCAGCGGCTCGATCAAGTTCTGAAGAATCTGCTTTCGAACGCGTTCAAGTTTACCGAGCGCGGTCACGTGGCGTTGCGCGTTTCGCGCGCGACGCAAGGGTGGAGTGCCGACCATCCGCTACTTCATGGCGCGGAAAACGTTTTTGCATTGTCCGTGAGCGACAGCGGAATCGGAATTCCGGCGGAGAAACAACTCACCATCTTCGAAGCGTTCCAACAGGCGGACGGAAGCACCAGTCGCCGGTACGGAGGAACCGGTTTGGGGTTGGCAATCAGCCGCGAGCTTGCGCGTCTTCTCGGCGGCGAAATCAAACTCGAGAGCGTCGAAGGCGAGGGAAGCACGTTCACGTTGTTCCTGCCGGACGCTGCAATGCCGGCCGAAAAAGAAAAAACTTCGCCCGTTGAAATGAACGGTTCTGCCGAGCTCGAGCGCTCGGTCTCACCGTTCACGAATGCTTCGATTCCGGACGATCGCTTCGGATTATTGCCTACCGACAAGACAGTTTTGATCGTCGAAGAAGACGACGAATTATCGCAACGCCTTCTCGAGGCAGCGCACGAAGCTGGACTAAAAGCGGTTGTAACTCCGCGCGGCCGCACCGCGCCGGCGTTAGTCCGCGAATTTTCGCCGATCGCGATTCTCGTCGACTGGAAATTGTCCGACACCGAAACGAACCGGTTGCTCGAGCGGCTCAAGTCGGATCTCGCCATTCGACACATTCCGGTCGTTGCGCTTTCAACGCCGGAAGCGGCCGCGCCGACTGCGTTGAAGCACGGCGCCATCGCGGCGCTCCAACGACCGATCGGCGATGCGGCGATTCGTGCCGTGCTCGCCAAGGCCGCGCGAGTTGCCTCCGATCAGATTAACAAACTGCTCGTGATTGAAGACGACGCGAAACAGCGCTCCGCGATTCGCGAGCTTGTTGGAGATGAAAATGTCGAAGTCGTGGAGGCCGAAACTGCCGCCGACGGAATGGCGACGCTTCGCGAGCAGGAATTCGGCTGCGTGATTGTCGACCTTATGTTGCCGGACATTTCCGGTTTCAAATTGATCGAGCAGATTCGCGCCGAGCATCAGCAACTGCCGGTGATCATTTACACGGGCAAGGATTTGTCCCGCAAAGAGGAGAAACAACTCAATCGGCTCGCGCAAACCGTCATCGTCAAGGACGTGCGGAGTCCCGAGCGTTTGTTCGATCAAACCGCTCTCTGGATGCATCGCAACGTTTCGAAGTTGCCAAAGCACCGGCGCGATTTGCTTCAGCGGTTGCACGATCCAAATGCAATTCTCGCGGGCAAGAAAATCCTGATCGTTGATGACGACATTCGAAACATCTTCGCGATGACGAGTTTGCTCGAATGCTGCAAAAAGTGAAGGGCATCGATCTCGTTTTGATGGACATCATGCTCCCAGAAATGGATGGCTACGATACGATGCGCGCGATCCGGCAAATGTACGGGTTCAGCGAGCTGCCGATCGTCGCGCTGACCGCGAAAGCGATGAAAGGCGATCGCGAAAAATGCATCGATGCCGGCGCGAGCGATTACATCGCCAAGCCAATCGAGAGCGAAGAACTTCTCACGCTCTTGCGGAACTGGGTGCTTCGTTAATGCAAGCAAACGGCGCCAAAGATTTGTCTAAAGACAAAGTCGGCATTCTTGTCGTCGACGATCGGCCGGACAAGCTGCTCACTTACGAAGTGATGCTGGCGCCGTTGAATGAGAACCTGGTTTGCGTGCGGTCCGGCAAAGAAGCGTTGCGATGTCTCCTCAAAGAAGATTTCGCCGCCATCCTCCTCGACGTAAACATGCCCGGCATGGACGGCTTTGAAACCGCCGCTTTGATTCGACAACGGCAGCGTTGCGAAACTACACCGATCATTTTCGTCAGCGCGATCAACGACACGATGAATCACATCTCGCGCGGTTATTCGCTCGGCGCGGTGGATTACATTCTCACGCCGGTCGTTCCCGATATTCTGCGCGCGAAGATCGCAGTGTTTGTCGATCTTTTCCGCAAGACGGACCAGATCCAACGTCAGGTCGTAGAGCGCGAACGGATGCTTCGCGAGCAGGCGATCGCCGAGCACGCTCGCGTCGAAGCCGAGCGCGCCAGCGAAGCGAAGGATCGTTTTCTGGCAATGCTGAGTCACGAGCTGCGCACGCCGCTCACGCCCGTGCTCGCGTCGGTCTTCACGCTCGAGCGCGAAAAAGATTTGCCGGAGACAATGCACGAATCCCTCCAGCTCATCCGGCGCAACGTCGAGCTCGAAGCACGCTTGATCGACGATCTTCTCGACCTGACCCGAATCAGCAAAGGCAAAGTGCAGCTCAGTTTCGAAGTGGTCGACGCGCACACTTTGTTGCGCAACGCGCTCGAAATTTGCCATTCCGATATCGATCAGAAGAAACTCGAGCTCCGAACCGACTTCGCGGCCGAAAAAGTTTTTTTGCAGGCCGATCCCGCGCGTTTGCAGCAGATTTTTTGGAACCTGATCAAGAACGCGGTCAAGTTTACACCGAACGGCGGCCAGCTTGCCGTTCGGACTTCGAATGGCAGTGACGGTGGATTTTGCGTTGAGGTCGAAGATTCCGGCTGCGGGATCGATCCCGAAGTGATGCCGAGAATTTTTCACGCGTTCGAGCAGGCGGGGCGAACGCAACTTGGCGGACTCGGTTTGGGTTTGGCGATCAGCAAAGCGCTTGTTGAAGCGCATAATGGTCGGATCTGCGTGACCAGCGATGGTCGCGATCGCGGCGCAAAATTCACAACCTCGTTCCAAACTTGCGACACCGAAGTTGTTCCCGAATCCGCTTACACGCCGCCGGCGGTTGCGGAGCGCCGATCGGTGCGACTTCTCTTAGTCGAAGATCACGAAGATACGAAGCGCTCGCTCACGCAAATGTTGCGCCGGCGCGGTTACGATGTTCATCCGGCGAGTGATGTGCGCTCCGCGCTCGAGATCGCTACGAACACCGAGTTCGATGTTCTCGTGAGCGATATCGGATTACCCGATGGCATCGGCCACGATCTTCTCCGGACCTTGCGCGCGCAGCGGGACATTTTCGGCATCGCCTTGTCCGGCTACGGCATGGAAGAAGATATTCGTCGAAGTGGCGAAGCCGGTTTCGCGCATCATCTCGTCAAACCGGTCGATATCAACAAGCTCGATTCGATCATTCAGGCAGTGCCGGTTTGACTTCGTCGCGAATCTTCGCGCTCGAAAATTGACACGACGACCTCGCGCGTTACGCTCAACTTCCGCTGACGGCGGGGTAGCCAAGTGGTAAGGCCGAGGTCTGCAAAACCTCTATTCGCGGGTTCGATTCCCGCCCCCGCCTCAAGGAATTTGGCGGAGTAGCCAAGTGGGAAGGCTCGGGTCTGCAAAACCTGTATGAGCGGGTTCGATTCCCGCCTCCGCCTCTTTCGCAATTAATGGTTTAACGATTATCTTCGGCGCGTGACTCGCCGTTCTTCACAACTTTTCGCCCGCGCGCAGGAACGAATTCCCGGCGGAGTGAATTCGCCCGTGCGCGCATTACGCAATGTTGGCGGCGAACCGTTTTTCGTTGAGCGTGCGAGCGGTTCGAAAATCCGGGACGTTGATGGAAAACAATATATCGACTACGTCGGCAGTTGGGGTCCGGCGATTCTTGGTCACGCTCCAAAGATCGTGGTCGATGCAGTTCGCGACGCCGCGTCGCGCGGTTTGAGTTTTGGAATTCCCAATCCATTCGAGGTCGAGCTCGCCGAGCTGATCTGTAACTGGATGCCGTCGATCGAGAAGATCCGCATGGTCAACAGCGGCACTGAAGCTGCGATGTCCGCCATTCGTCTCGCGCGCGGATTCATCGGCCGCGACAAGATCATCAAATTCGACGGTTGTTATCATGGACACGCCGATTCGCTTCTCGTCCAGGCGGGCAGCGGCGCTTTAACACATGGCCAGCCCGACAGCGCCGGCGTTCCAAAATCTTTTGCCGATCTGACAATTTCGCTTCC
>QHOZ01000202.1:0-4653 GCA_003219495.1 Verrucomicrobiota bacterium
TGCAGAACCGTCAAGAGGTACACGAGCCACATCTGATCGGGGCGGCGCACCACCAGAAATCCCAACACCACGATCGCGCGCATGATGTCGGACGCGATCATGATCGAGCGGCGGCTGAATCGATCGGCAATGACGCCCGCACCCGGACCCAGGACGACCGTCGGCAGAAACCGCGCGACCATAATCAGCGCCACGGATCGGCTCGAACCGGTCAAGCGCAAAGCGATCGTGTATACGGCGATGGTGTCGAACCAGTCGCCCATTTGACTGACGACCTGGCCGAACCACAGCAAGCGAAAGCTGCGATTGTTACGCAGCAGCTCACCGTAGCCGACGCTTTGACGCGGGCGCGGTTTCTTAGCAGGAGTACGAATTCGTTTCTCTGATCCCAAGGTTTATGAAAAAGTGCACTGTGCATACGAAGCTTGTCAACCGGATGTTTTCGATGTCGCCGTAATGTAAACCGTCAGCTGGCGAAGAGCCGCGCATAACAGTTTGCGCGAGGTAATCTTTTTGACAGTGTCAGATTGAATAGATGAACACTCGCCTGTTCGCTGAAATCGAATAATCCGCGCAATTTCACGACAGCGAGTCGCGGCAAGGCGCGGCTAGTTAGTCCCACGTCGGGACTGGACAGGCCCACCGCACTGGGTCCGCTAGCCGCCTAAACATTTAGCGTTCGCGAGACGCTTGCCCAACGCCCCAGGTAACGAAGGCGTGCCGGCCTTCGTTATCTTGCCCGTCATGCACCGGAAGTGATTGCTGAGTTGCTCCAGTCAATTGCTTTCGGTGCAGGCTCTTTTTGGGGTGCGCCCGGGAGGCAGCAACACGGCGCTTTCAATGTTGACGCTCGCTCTCCATCAGATTAGTTAACCACAGAGGACACAGAGAGGAAGACTTGAGGGCTGAAACTGTTTTCAATTTTCCTGGCTTTTACTCCTCTGTGTCCTCTGTGGTTTGGCACTTCAAAAACAAGTATTTTCTTGACAAGTTTGGCTCAACCAGTCAGATTGGAAGAGTGGCAAGCGGGGTCCACCAACCACCTACCCCGCAACCGGCCGGCGTTCTGACGGCCGTCTAATTCCAGCGCCTTTGTCCTGTTTGTGCCGCTCGACGTGAGCGTGCTCAAGCCGCGCCCGCCTCAATTCCCGAGTGGTCTGCGCTCCCGACACCGGATTTGTTTGTCGATTTATACGAATGTCACTTTCATCAATTGAATCTACCCCGCCCGCAACTTTGCTCATCGTCGACGATGACAGTTCGGCGCGCGAAGGTCTGCGCACCATCTTCGAAACCGCAGGCCACAAAGCTGCTGCGCGAACAGTCGTGCGACCTGGTAATGCTCGATGTAGAGCTGCCGGACGTCGACGGAGTCGCATTTTGCCGTTTGGTGCGGGCGCAACCGACTTTGAAGCAGTTGCCGCTGGTTGTCTTCTCGGCGAACGACAGTGAAGGACGAAAAGTCGAAGCCTTCACCGCCGGCGCGGATGATTACATCGTCAAGCCGGCAAGTCCCGGTGAGCTGCTCTCACGGGTTAATTCTCATCTGGGAATTGCGCAACGCGAATCACAACTGCGCGGTACCAATCGCGAGTTGAGTTTTCTTGCGGATCTCGGCCGCGGTTTGTCGCGCACTTTGGAACCTGAACAAGTCGCTCGCCGGGTGGCCGGAGCGATGTTTGAAGGAACCAATGCAGCGATGACCGCGTGCGCGATTCGCAACGGCAAAGGTCTCGCCGTCTGCGTATTCGATCGCGAAGGCAGCGCCGGCAGTGCCACGCTGATTCATCAGAAGCGGCTCGAGAAGTGGTTGTCTTCATCCAGATCGCAGTCTGCCTTGCGCATCACGACGGGCAAAGAATTTCTGTTTCGCAATGTCGAACACCAGATTGAATACCTCGTGCCGATTGGTTTCGGCGCAAAGAATTCCGGCGCGCTGCTGGTCGCATTCAGCGACCTGGAAGATTGCACCGAAGTCGAATGCGGCTTAGTTGATGCGGCTGCGCAACAAGCTGCTTTAGCGGCGCAGATTTCGCGCTTGTATCTGAAAGCGCGTGAGTCAAACGCGACGCTGGCGCGGGAAGTCGATCGGCGCACAGCTGAAGCCGAGCAGCAGCAGCGCTTCACCGAGGCGATCATCGACTCGCTGCCGCTGTCGCTGTATGCGATTGATCGTGAGTATCGCATCGTCGCCTGGAACCGCAATCGCGAGTTGGGCGAACTCGGTCTGCCGCGCGGGCTGGTGCTCAACCGCAACATCTTCGAAGTCCTGACCAAGCAGAACCGCGAAAAGCTCGAGCGCGAATTTAGCCAGGTGTTCATGACCGGTGGGATTCACCGGATTGAGCAGGAAGCGGTAAGCAGCGACGGCGAAACGAATAATTGGTTGATTAGCAAAATTCCCATGCGCGCCGGCGAAGACGGCGAGGTCACGCATGTGATTACCGTCGGCGAGAACATCACGGCGCGCGTCAAAGCTGATCGCGCGGTGGCGCGCGCGGAAAAACTCGCCGCTGTCGGGCGCCTGGCCGCCGGCGTGGTGCATGAAATCAATAATCCTCTGGCGACGATTGCAGCGTGCGCCGAATCACTCGAGAAGCGGATCGTCGAAGGCGCGTTTGCCTGTTCACAGGATGCAGACGATCTGCGTGAGTACCTGGGGTTGATTCGGGAAGAAGCTTTCCGCTGCAAGACGATCACCAACGGTCTGCTGGATTTCAGCCGTCTGCGCGCCGGTCAGCGGGCGCCGGTTGATATGAATCAACTCATCAAGGCGACTGCTCGGCTGGTTACTCATCAACAGCGCGGGGAGCATATCCAGATCGAAATCGAGGCAGAAGAATTGCCGATGGTTTCCGGCGACATGAGCCAACTGCAGCAGGCTGTCGTGGCTTTGGCGACAAATGCGATCGATGCCATGCCCGACGGCGGAACATTGACTCTGCGCGGGGTCCATTCCGGATCGCGTGTGCTGGTCCAGGTGAAAGACACCGGCGCCGGCATCGCGCCGGAAAATATGACAAAGATCTTCGATCCTTTCTTTACGACCAAGGACGTGGGGAAAGGCACGGGTCTCGGACTGGCTGTCTGTTATGGTATTTTATCTGATCATGGAGGTCGGCTGGACGTTCGCTCCAGCGTCGGTGCAGGCACGACCTTCACGATTACGTTGCCGGTTGCAACTGATTAGTACCATCCAAAGTGCGGGGTAATAACAGGTGAACGAACAACGTGACGCGCGATTATTAATCGCCGAAGACGAAGCAAACCTCCGACTCGTCTTACAAAAAGAGCTGCAAAGACTGGGTTATCGAGTCCAGGCCGCTCCTGACGGTGACGCTGCGCTGCGCAAACTCGAAGAGAGCAACGTCGATGTGCTGCTCTGCGATATCAACATGCCGAACATGGACGGCATGGAATTGCTGCGGCGCGTGCACCAACGGCCGAATCCGCCGGAAGTGATCATGCTGACCGGCCAGGGCACCATCGAAACCGCGGTCGAAGCCATGAAGCTCGGCGCTTACGATTACCTCACCAAGCCATACAGCATCAACGAACTCGACGTGCGCGTTCGTCAGGCGTGCGAGAAGCGCAACTTGCGTGTCGATAATCAGCGTCTGCGGGCGCAGATTGAACGCAAGACGCCGCTGCCGGAAATCATCAGCCAATCACGACAGATGGCCGAAGCCATTCGCCTGGTCGAGCGGGTGGCCCCGTCTGAAGCATCGGTTTTAATCACCGGTGAATCCGGCACCGGCAAAGAACTGATCGCGCAAGCGATTCATCGGCTGTCGACTCGCGCCGGTGGCGCGTTCATCGATCTCAACTGCGCTGCTTTTCAGGAATCGTTGCTCGAATCAGAGTTGTTCGGTTACGAAGCCGGCGCGTTCTCAGGCGCCAAGGCGCGCAAACTCGGATTGATTGAGCTGGCTGACGGCGGCACATTATTTCTTGATGAAGTCACTGAACTGCCCGCGGCGCTGCAAGCCAAGCTGCTGCGCGCGATCGAAACCCGCACCTTCTTTCGCGTCGGCGGCGTCCGTAAGGTCGAGGTGAATGTCCGCATCGTGGCGGCGACCAATCGCAACCTCGACACGATCGTCAGCGACGGTACGTTCCGCGCCGACCTGCTCTATCGCATTAACAGTTTTCAGATTCATCTCGCGCCGTTGCGCGAACGGCCGGACGATATTGAGCCGCTGATGAATCACATGCTGAAGCAACTCGGCGGCGCGAATCCGCCCGAGGTTAATCCGGACGCACTCGAACGGATGCGTTCATATCAATGGCCGGGCAATGTCCGCCAGCTTCGCAATTGTTTGGAGCGCGCGGTGTTGCTTTCGAACGAAGGTGTGATCACTGCCTATGAGTTGCCGCCGGAAGTCGCGCGCTTGAACGGATCGATGCCTTACGCCCCAGTGCCTCCTGCGGCATTTCCGGAAGCGGCTGCGCCAGGCGCAGTTGCCGCCGCGGGAAATACCGGATCGCTGCGGGACGTAGAGAAGCAACAGATCATCGCGGCGTTGGAAAAGGTCGGATGGCATCGTGGCAAAGCTGCCGAGATATAGGGCATCTCGCCTTCGACTCTTTACCGCCGTTTGCGTGATTACGATCTCGAAGGAAGATTGAGGTAGGAGAATCAAGCAGAGAACC
>QHOZ01000202.1:4715-5194 GCA_003219495.1 Verrucomicrobiota bacterium
CACGGTGTCGAATTTTGATTAGCCAAAAATATGTTATCGCCCTCCCAAAAGGGAGAGGGAGAAAAAATTAAAAAAGCCGCGGAGGGAATCCGCGGCTTTTATTTTGACAAATCGCGTAGCTGTCTTCAGTCGGTAATCTTAGCCTGCTTCTTACGCTTGCGGCTGTAGTAGAGTCCCGCCAAACCTGTTCCCAACAAAACTATCGTCGTCGGTTCGGGGGTTGCGGTCGGCTTCGTCGTGAATTGAAAGACGATGCCGTCGTTCCAGAAGTGACAATCAGGATCCAATCCGAAGGCGATGTCGCCGCCGTTCATAAAGTAGGCGCTCAACACCGAAAGCTGATCGGCCGTGAAAGTATAAACGTAAGTCCGCGCCGTGGTCGTAAATGACTGCGACGTCAGAAAAGTGTTTTGTGTCCCGGCCGAGACCAAAGGATTATTCGCATAGCGCGTTCCGGCAAAGTCGTCGTTGATGTCGGT
>QHOZ01000203.1:0-3799 GCA_003219495.1 Verrucomicrobiota bacterium
CGCAGGGATTCGAGGATTACGGCAAAACTGAAGACCTTCTGAAAAAGTTAATGCAAGGCGGCGCGAATTGGCGCGACGTCGCGCGCACGCTGCAAGTTCGCTACATCTTTTGGGGCAAAGACGAGAAAAAGAATTATGCGGGGAGCCAGCGTCCGTGGGAAAAAACCGCGGCGCTCGCAGCATCCGGAACCTGGGGCGCCATTTACGATTTGGAAAAACCGCCGCTCCCCGGTGAAACTCCCCCGCCCGCGCCAACAACTCCCTGAGTTCCGTGTTTAGCGGGCGCCCGGCAACGCTTTCAGAACAATCTGGCCAACCGCGACTGTTTCGTTGTCGATCTTCGCTTCCACTTCGAATTGCAACAGCTCGCCGATAGTTGCGGCTTTCCGCGCATGCAAAATTATTTTTTGTCCCGGCCTGACCGCGCGCAAAAATTTCATCTGTCGAATGCCCGACAATAAAAAGCGCGGCCGGAAATTTTCCGGATGCGCGGAGGCGGCGGCGATCCCTGCGGTTTGCGCGAGCGCTTCGGTAAGAATGACTCCGGGAACGAGCGGATCGCCGGGAAAATGTCCTGCGAACATTGGATCGTCGAGCGAGAATTCCGTCTCGCACTCCGCGGAGACACCCGGCTCGCACGCCACGATTTCTTTTACGAAAACAAACGGCGGCCGATGCGGCAAACCAAGGAAGTGATCGGATTCTTCGCGCTTCGTTGGCTCGTCTTTGATCACTGCGGCCCGTTCACAAAATAGGCAAACTTCCAACTGCCCTTCACGCGTGTCACACCGGCGCGATAGCCATCGTAGTTCAAAGAAGGATCGGCAAACTGAGGCGGCGCGACCAGAAATTCTGCGCTGCCTGCGACCTTCTTCTTCACGAATTTCTCCGCCAAGATTCCTTCCAGCTCTGGCCAAAGATTTTCCTGGTCCCAATATGCAAACACGCCCGGGCCGCCATTCTTCGCCTCGAACCCGTCCCAATCTTTTTCACTCAACGGCGGAGCCTCGCGCAGTTTGTAGCCAAAGTTTTCCGTCATCATCGATCGGAGTGTTTCCTTGTCGCGGTTTGCCGCGGCCTTGCGCAACCGTCCGGCGAACGCCTGAAAATCGACGTCTTCGCTTTCGCGCAAGTCGGCCTTCGCTTTTTTCTTGAGAGCTTCCTTCTTGGCTTTTTCCTTCTTTTGTTCCGGCGTTTGGCAAGCCGGAACAAGCAAAGTCAGCGCGAGCAGGATCGTGAGCAGGATTCGCATCCGCTCCACCTGTGTCACGTTTGCGACGCGGATTCAAGGGCGGAGGCGCGCGCCTGTCGCCGGCGAATCCGGATCGGGTGCGTGAAGAAAAAGAAGTAAATCATGCTCGCAAGATCGACAATCGAGGCCGACGGACTAACCACGCGACGAGGTCCACTGCGCAGCGCGGAGAAAATATTTTCGATCGTTAACTCGTTCGGCCGCGGAATGCTCGTGTAATGCCGGCCAAACGCGTGCAGTTGATGCGCGTCCGAAGTCGCGATGAGCGGTTTGTCGAACTGCGTCGCGACTTTTACGGCGCGGCGATTCAAATCGAACAGGCCTTTGTGAAAATGACAAAGCTCAATCGCGTCGAAGCAGTCGATTTCCTGAAGCAATCGTTCGCCGATCGACCCGCCGAGCTTAAAAAACGGGTGCGGCGCGAAAGTGAAGATCGACAATCCGCGGCGGGCCCGGAGTTGCCGCACGTCGTCGAAACTCTTCAGCTGCGCAATCTCCGCCGCGGTCACGTTGAGCAGAATAATGTCGGCGCCTTCCAGCCGCATTTCGGCGGCCGGGATCAATAAAATGCCCATCGCCGCGGCGTCCGCGAAAACTTCGGCGCGATCGAACACCGAATCATGGAGCGTGATCGCGAGCGCGCCGAAGCCAAGCTGCTTCGCGCGTTCGAGCAATTGATGCGCAGAGTAATCGAGCGCGTCCTTCGGATCATCCAGGGTATGGATGTGCAAATCCAGCTTCATCCAATTTCCCGTGCTCGCCTTCACCGTTAAAGCTTAAGAGCAAAACCTAGTCCTTTCATCCCACTCTTCCGCTACCTCTTCCTCTTAATTTGGATCTGATTGAGCGGTGAAAGACTGAGAAGCGATGAAGCGCAAAAGGAAGAGTAATCCTTGCTTTCCCGCTTTCCTGATTCAATTTTCTCCGCTCAACCGCTCGGGTGGTGAAATGGCAGACACGTACGTTTGAGGGGCGTATGCCGAAAGGCATGGGGGTTCAAGTCCCCCCCCGAGCACGGTTTACGAGCGCAAAAAAAATCGACGAATCCGCCGCAGGCTCGGAATGCGATTTTGTTGTCGAATGCCGCCTCCGCGCAAACGTCGTGCCGCGCCCCGAAGCAATCGCGCCGCACAAAAGGGAGACGGCAACACCGTCTGCGCCTTGTGCGCGCAGATCATCAAGAGTGGAACGAATCTGGAGTCCCCCGTTATCTTCAGCATCTGCCCGTCCTGCAAACGCTCCCCGCACCGCTCAACCAGCTAGCTCAACCAAAATCGCCTTCTGCACATGCAAACGATTCTCAGCCTGATCAAAGATCGTCTGCGCATGGTTTTCAAAAGTCTTCTCGTCGATTTCCTGGCCGCGGTGCGCCGGTAAACAGTGCATCACGAGCGCGTCCGGTTTCGCGGTTTTCGCCACCGACTCGTTGATCCAGAACGGACCGAGCTCCGCTTCGCGCCGCGCTTCTTCGGCTTCCTTCCCCATCGAAACCCAAATGTCGGTGTAAAGAACGTCCGCGGCTTTCGCCGCCGCCATCACGTCATCGGTGCAGGTCACCCGGCCTCCCGCGCGCTCGAGCAAACTTTTTTCCGGCTGATATTTTTTGTGCGACGCGATCCGCAATTCGAAACCCATCTTGCCTGCCGCAAACAACCACGAGCGCGCCGTGTTCGAAACGCCGTCGCCGATGTAGGCGACGGTCACGTTGTCGATCTTGCCGCGTTTCTCGATGATCGTGAACATGTCGCCGAGGATCTGACATGGATGCTCGTCGTCGGTGAGGGCATTGATCGTCGGGACGCCGGAAAATTCCGCGAACTCTTCGATGTCGCTTTGCGCGTAAGTGCGAATGACCGCGCCGTGAATCATGCGCGCGAGCACGCGCGCGGTGTCTTTGATCAACTCGCCGCGGCCGAGCTGCGCGTCCGCCGCGTTGAGATAAATCGTGTCGCCGCCGAGCTCGCGAATTCCCACATCGAACGACACGCGTGTTCGGGTCGAAGGTTTGGAAAAAATCAGGGCCCAGGTTTGTCCGGCCAGCGGCTGGGCCGAAATCTTTCCGCGATTCGTTTTGAGCTCGGCCGTTCGCTGCAGGATCCGTTCGATCTCTTCTCGCGACAACTGCTCAATGCTCAGCAAATGTTTCATTCAATTCTTCCTCTCACTCTTTGTCGGCAAGATCGACAACTAGTTTTTCGATAATGCGCAATCCAAACGAATCACCGAATGACCGGCCGGCACGGTGAGAAGATTGCAGGCGTGGAACCATTTCACGATCTCGAGCGCTTTGAATCGTGGCTGAAATTCCAGTCCAATCATCAAACCCGCGCCGCGCACGGCTTTGATCACGCGCGGAAACTTTTTCTCGAGCGCCTGAAGCTCGCGCAAGAGGAATTCGCCCATCTCGCGCGCGTTCTCTGGCAAATTTTCGCGCTCAATCACTTCGAACACTCTCAGCGCGACCGCGCACGCAAGCGGAGTTCCGCCAAACGTCGTCGCATGGCTTCCCGCTGAAAGCACATTCGCAAATTTCTCCCGAACCCAGAA
>QHOZ01000203.1:3888-5190 GCA_003219495.1 Verrucomicrobiota bacterium
GTGCGGAAATGACCGGCCTGCACGTCATCGAACATCAAGAGCAAATTGTGCTCGTCGCAAATCTTGCGAAGACCGAGCAAATATTCCGGCGTCGCGATCGTGATTCCGCTTTCACCCTGAATCGGCTCGATCAAAATGGCCGCGGTTTTTGGCGAGATCGCGCTGCGCATCGCGGCCAGATCGTTGAAAGGCACATGTTTAAATCCTTCCACCGCGGGATCGAATCCCTTTTTGATCTTCTCCTGACCGGTCGCGGCGATTCCGGCCAAAGTACGGCCGTGAAAGGATTCGAACGTGGTGATGATTTCGTATCGCCCTTGTTCGTGGCCGAATTTCCGGGCGAGCTTGAACAATCCTTCGTTCGCTTCAGCGCCGCTGTTTGAAAAAAAGACGCGACCCGGCGCGATAAGATCGACAATGCGTTTCGCAAGCCGTCCTTGCGGCTCGGTATAATAGAGATTGGAAACGTGAATTAGTTTCTGCGACTGCTCGGTTAAGGCCTTCGTGATCTCGGGATGCGCGTGGCCTAACGAACAGACCGCGATCCCCGCCGCGAGATCGAGATAGCGGCGACCATCCACATCCCAAACGTAACTTCCCTTGCCGCGCTCCAACACGAGATCGAACCGCGAATACGATGCGACAACGTTGTGCTCGAACAATTCGCGGACTCGTTTCGTTTCGTTCTGCACAATTGCACTCGAAGGCGCCGGGAGAATTTCTTTCACAACACGACCTCGGTTCCAACGCCCGCGTCCGTGAAAATTTCCAACAACACCGAATGCGGAATCCTGCCATCCACGAATTGAACTTTCTCAACGCCGCTCTCGATCGCCGCGACCGCGCTGTCGACCTTCGGAATCATCCCCTCGGCAATCACTCCGATCTTTCGCAACTCGGGCACGTCTTCGATTTGCAAATGTCGAATGAGCGTTTGCGGCTGGTTAGACCGGCGCAGCAATCCGGGCACATCGCTCATGAAAACCAAACGGCGCGCCTTCAACGCGACCGCCGTTTTCGCCGCCGCGATGTCCGCATTGCAATTGTAAATCTTTCCATCATCGCCAAGGGCGGTCGGACTGATCACCGGCGTGATGCTCCGCCGGATGCATTCGCGCAACGGCTCCACGTTTACATCCGAAACTTCGCCGACGAATCCAAGATCGACATCGTCCTGCGGTGAAAATTTTCGGCAGCGAAAAACTTCGGGACCCGCAATCCCTCGCGCTTTCCCGCCAAATTCCTGGATCGCGCTCACGACGTCGGGATTAATTTCGCGAGAGAGAACGCTATCCACAATTT
>QHOZ01000204.1:0-2540 GCA_003219495.1 Verrucomicrobiota bacterium
CTATCTTCAGCGCACAACCTGTGATGTAACTGGCCTCGGGGCAAGCCAGAAACCGGACCGCGGCCGCAATTTCCTCGGGGCGGCCGAAGCGGCGCATAGGGATTCTCGCGAGCGCGGCGGTGCGCTGCTCCTCCGGCATGGTCTCGATGGCCTCGGTTTGCACGTATCCTGGGCAGATCGCGTTGACGGTGATATTCAGGCGCGCGACTTCCTTCGCGAGCGACTGGGTGAGCGCAAGGACGCCGGCCTTCGCCGCCGCATAATTCGTTTGGCCCGCCGGGGCGAGTAACGCGCTCAGCGACGCTATGTTGATGATGCGCCCGCTGCGCTGGGCGATCATTTGCGCCAGTACTGCCTGGCAACCGTGGAAGACGGCGTCGAGGTTCGCGCTCAAGACGCGCTGCCAGGACTCCACTGGCATGGTTGCCAGCAGCGCATCCTCGTGCGCGCCGGCATTGTTGACGAGCACGTCGACGCGGCCGATCGCCTTCACTGCTTTGCTCCAGGCCGCGGGATCGGTGACGTCGAGGTCCACGCATTTGCATTGCGCGGAGAAATTTTCGGCGAGTTTGTCGGCGCGCTCGCGGCGGTTGCGCACGCCCATCCAAACGAAATTGTCCTTCGCTTCATTGAGAAAGCTGCACGCGATCGCGTTGCCTAATCCGCCATTTCCGCCCGTCACGAGAACAACGCGCGAACTCATCGGACGGCCTCGCGAACGAAATGCGCGCCGATGGCTTGCTGATTGCAGCCGACGACACTCACAACGGCCGATGAATACTTGCCTTGCTGCAGAGCGTCAATCGCGGCGATGCATTGCCACGGCGAAGCTGCCATCAACCCCTCGCCGAGCACGAGTTTGGGTGAAATGCGATCTCCCGTCCAATCGCGCCATGCCTGGTTTTCAGCGCGATCAGGACGCTTCAGCCCTTGCGTGCTATCCACCAGCAACTCCGCCTTCGGCAACTGCGCGCGCATCGCCCTGGCTGCTGAGACTCGCGAAGTCCCGGATAGAAAGAGGTGCGCATCGGTAATGGAGTTCAAAGCGACTTCGGAGTCCTGGCGTGGCTTACGGAGGTAAATTGCGCCCGCGCCTTCCGCGAGCACAAAGCCTTCGTCGAACATGCAAAAGCTCTCTGCTGTGACCCAATCGGCCTCTTCAGCTCCGACGATGAGACATCCATCCATGCGGCCATCAGTGATCCAACCCGCGGCAAGAGCAAGTCCTTGCAGAAACGCGCCCGGATCGCCGACCAATGTATAATTTAATGATATATTCCCCAGCACCGAGGCCAAATGGCTCGCCGGCGCATTAAAAACTGTTTCAGGAAACAACAGCGGGCTGGCTTCGGCGGGATTCTCCAGCACCTCGTGGTAAAAGCGGCGCGAATAGTTCACGCAGCCGGACATGACACACGTAATGATCCCGAGGCGGGCGACATCGTCTTTGCCCAGCGCTTCGAGGCCGGCGGACACCGCGAAGCGCGTGATAGCGCTAGAGCGCCGAAGGCGCGGATGTTGAAAGCAGGCGGGCCGTTCAGCGGGAGTGGGCACCTGCCGCGCGCGAAGAGAACTGGCGGAGCTCGTCGCTCCCACTTTGGGAAGAATCTGAGTCGGGCAGGGTTCACCTTTCCAGATCGCTTGGCGCAATGTCTTCAGGCCCCAACCGGCGGGCGAGATCGCCCCGACTCCGCCGATCACGACGCCGCTCATGCGTACCTCCGCAGGAGCAGGGCAGCGTTGGCGCCGCCGAATCCGAAGGAGTTGCTGAGCACGCATTCAGGCTGTTCGCGCGTGGGTTCGCGTACCACAGGGAAATCGCAAAGCGCATCGAGCTCGCGTGAGGTGCTGGTCGGGGGCAACCATCCTTCCGCCAGCGCCATCAGACATACCACCGCTTCGATCGCGCCGGCTGCGCCCAGCAAATGGCCGATACTTGATTTCGTTGAGCTTACCGGGACCCGCTTGCTGGTGGCCCCCAGCAGCTTGCGGATGGCGAGCGCCTCGGCGGCGTCATTCAATGGTGTTCCGGTGCCATGCGCATTAATGTAATCTATTTGGGATGGTTGAATCGCAGCGTTCTGGCACGCGGCGGACATCACCGCAAACGCCGCGTCGCCCTCTGGGTCCGGCTGCGTGAGATGATGCGGATCTGACGCGGCGCCGTAACCGACAATTTCACCGAGAATTTTTGCGCCGCGCGCCTGCGCATCGTGCAGGCTCTCCAAGCAAAGCATCGCCGCTCCTTCGCCCAACCCGAGGCCATCACGGGCCGCATCGAACGGCCGGCATTGTGTGGTTGAAACTGCCTGCAGTGAATCGAATCCAGCGAACACCAATTGGCTGAGCGCGTCGTATCCGCCCGTGAGCACGCGTTGGGCCTGCCCGGAGCGCACCAGTTCGAACGCGTGCCCAACGGCATTTGCGCCGGACGCGCACGCATTGGCGATAATCGTGATCGGACCGGAAAATCCAAATGCCTCGGCCAGGTCCAACCCCTGGCGTTGCGGCTGATATTGAAGCACGCGGGTTGGTTGGCC
>QHOZ01000204.1:2573-3322 GCA_003219495.1 Verrucomicrobiota bacterium
CTCGACGGAGTCTCGCCCCACCTGCGGGTCAGATGGTGGGGCGAGACTCCATCGAGCCGACGAGCCCTCTTCCGAACGCGGCCAGCGGTCTTCCCAACCCGCCTGCGTCCATGCCTCATGGGTCGCCAGTAACAGCAATCGTGACGCCCGATCCAGCCGCTGTTCCTGCCGCCGACTCAGGCGCGTTTTGGGCAAGGTTTCCGGGAAGCGCACTTCCGCCGCCGTTTTCGCGCGCTGGCGCGATACGTCGAACAAAGTCACCGGCCCAAAGGCCACCCGGCCGTACCGGAACCCGTCCGCATTGGCACGCCAACCGACCCCCAAAGCCGAAACCACCCCCGCGCCAGTCACCACCACCCGAGCCGCCACTGCTGATTTTTTTATAGGAAACAGCACAAGTGTCTCGTTTTGAGTCAGTTTATTGGAATTGCGAATCGGCCCGTTTTCTGCTGAATCTTTGCCTCATGTGGATCAAACGATGTGTTTATAACACTATGAAAACAAATGCACCTTCAATACGCAATCGCATTGCGGCGCTGCTCGTCCTGGCGCTGCCCCTGATGAGCACGGCCGCGACCAAAGAATTGACGGCCTTTGACCTCATTAAGGAAGGCAATCGTTATGTCGGCGAGCACGTGCGCGACAAAGTTGTCCAAATCCGCTCCGAAAAATCGGTTGGCGGCATCACCCCCACCATCTGGTATGTCGTGTATTACGACACCACGGCCTCGCTGAAGGCGATGGAAGTG
>QHOZ01000204.1:3333-4751 GCA_003219495.1 Verrucomicrobiota bacterium
GCCTCCTCGAGCCGACCCACGGCGGGGACCTGCCCCTTGATCGCGCGAAGCTGAAAACCAATTCGGATCAGGCCATCGCGACAGCGCTCAAGGAGCCTCTGCTCGAAAAGCTAACCATTACCGGGACCGCACTTAAGCTCGACCGGCAACGCGACGGCACCATCGCCTGGCGCGTGCGCATCTGGGCCGCGAAGCTGCGCAACCCGAATAAGGACGTGGACGTCGGCGACGTTTACATCAACGCCGAGGATGGGAAAGTGCTGAGAAACGATTTGCACATCAATCGGGTTGGCTAAATAATCGGCGAGTGGATTTGGAATCCGGCGCCGTACGGGAGCGGCGCGCTGAAGACCTGCCTTCCGCGACAAGCTGCGGCACGGCAAGCAGCGCGCCCGAACAGAGATACGACGTCGCCGTCATTGGAGGCGCGCTTTCCGGCGCAGCCGCGGCCTTGCTCCTCTTGCGCGAGCATCCCACGCTGCGCATCCTGATCATCGAGAAATCGACCGCTTTCACCCGGCGCGTGGGCGAAGCTACCGTCGAAATCAGCGCCTATTTTCTCGGCCGCGTCCTTGGCCTTACCCAGTACCTCAACGAAGCGCAGCTTGTGAAACAAGGCATGCGCTTCTGGTTCGCCAATGCCGACACGAAGACCCTCGCCGACTGCAGCGAGTTCGGCGGGCGCTATCTTTCGCGCGTCGCCGCCTATCAGGTGGACCGCTCGACGCTGGACCAGGAAATCCTCGATCGCGCTTGCGCCGCCGGAGCGGAACTTTGGCGCCCGGCATCGGTGTCACGCGTTGCGCTCAATCCCGGCGCGGATCAGGTCCTGCTCGTGAAATGGGGCGATCATACGCATGAAGTCCGCGCGCGCTGGGTGCTCGATGCCTCGGGCGTCGCGGCGCTGATTGCGCGCCAAGAGGGTTGGTTCCAGCCCAACCGCGAACATCCCACCGCCGCCGTTTGGGCGCGGTGGAAACATGTAAAAGATTGGGATGGCCTCGACCTTGCGCGCAAATATCCGGATTGGGCCAGCCAATGCTACGGCATTCGCGGAACGGCCACAAATCACCTCGTCGGGTACGGATGGTGGGCGTGGTGGATTCCGCTAAAGGGCGGTGACGTGAGCATCGGCGTCGTGTTCGATCAACGTTTGGTGGACTGGCCGGAAGGCGGTTCGCTCGGGCAGCGCCTGAAAGACTTTCTGTGCGAGCATCCCGTCGGCCGGGAACTGCTCGCTGATGCGCATTGGATCGAAGGCGATGTGCATTGGCGCAGAAATCTTCCCTACTCTTCCGCGACTTATGCTGGCGATGGGTTCGCGCTGCTCGGCGATGCCGGCGCGTTCATGGACCCGCTCTACAGCCCGGGGATGGATTGGGTTTCGTTCACGGTAAGTTGCGCCGTCGAGTTGATTT
>QHOZ01000205.1:0-4411 GCA_003219495.1 Verrucomicrobiota bacterium
CTCGGAATACGTGTTGTCGAGGCTTAGCATCGGCACGCGATGCTGAATTTGGGCGAACGCTTGAAGCGGCTTGCCGCCAACCCGCTGAGTCGGCGAATCCGGACTCGCGAGCTTCGGAAACTGCGTCTCAAGATCGACAAGTTCCTTGTAGAGACGGTCATAGTCGCGATCGGTGATCGTCGGCGCGGCCTCTTCGTAATAGCGGCGGTCGTGCAGGCGAATCTGATCGCGCAGCTCAGTGACGCGTTTTGCCGCTTGAGCCTCGTCTTTGGCCATAAGTCATGATACAAACACGTCAAAGATCGACAATGAGCGCCGGAGAAAAAATCCTGGGCGTCGAGGGCGGGGGGACGAAAACCGCGTGGATTCTCGTTGAAAACGACGAGAACGGTCTGCGCGTTTTGGATCAGGGAAAATTGCCGCCCGCGAATTTCCGTCTCGCCACGCCGGAGGAATTGCGCACCATATTTCGCGAGCTGCCGCAGAAAATTTCGCGCGCCGGAATCTTTCTCGCCGGTTGCGGCACACACGAAGATCGACAATCGCTCACTCGTCTATGCGCGGAAGTTTGGCCGCCGGCGAAAATCATTGTCGGGAGCGATCGCGATTCCGGATTGGCCGCCGCGCTTGGCCATGGGGACGGAATTGTTGTGAACGCGGGCAGCGGTTCGTCGATCACAGGTCGTCGCGACAAGAAAATCGAGAACGCGGGCGGTTGGGGCCACATTCTGGGGGACGTTGGCGGCGGTTATTATCTAAGTTTACAAGCGTTGCGCTTGATCTTGCGCGAATACGATCTGCATCGTGGCGAGGTTCAGTTCACCACGAATATTTTGCGCGCGCTGGCGTTGAATAATCTCGACGAGCTCGTGCGCTGGGCGCAGACCGCCGACAAAATGGACGTGGCAAATCTTGCGCCGGTCGTGTTCGAAGCGGCCTCCGGCGGTGATGCACGCGTCATGGAAATCATCGAAGAAGGCGCGCGCGCACTTTGCGAATACACCGAGGCGGTGGCGACGCGATTGCACGTGCTCGCGCCGAAGGTTGTGCTCATCGGCGGCTTGTTTCAGCGGGATTCCATTTACACACACGCTTTCCGGCGGCGCTTGAAAAAAACTTTGCCCGACGCGCGCGTCACGAATTCGGAACGCGCCCCGGAATTTGGCGCAGCCTGGCTCGCGACAGAAATGCAATGCTGGCCGGAAATTGAAACGGCCACCGCGCCGGAGAAGATTGACGATCTCGCCGCAGCCTTGACCGAGCAACGCAATCCGCGTTCGGAAAATCTGGAGAAGATGAACGCGGAACAGCTCGTGACACTCTTTGTCGACGAAGAAAATTCGGTCGATGAAGCGCTGCGGAAAGCGACGGTCGATCTTGCGCGTGCGGTCGACCTCGTCCGGGAATAGTCAGGTAAAGGAGGCCGTCTCTTTTACGTCGGCGCGGGCTCGAGCGGGCTGCTCGGCGTGCTGGACGCGAGCGAAATTCCACCAACCTTCGGCGCTTCGTCTGATCTCGTGCAGGGAATCATTGCCGGCGGCGCAACCGCTTTGCAGCGAAGTGTGGAGGGCGCGGAAGACGATTCGAGCAATGGCGCGCTCGCGATTGATTGCCGCGGCGTCAAAGACGTCGATGTTATCGTCGGCATTACCGCGAGCGGCCGGACACCGTTTGTGCTGGGCGCTCTCGCGCGAGCAAAATCGTTGGGCGCGAAGACAGTTCTGCTTAGCTGCAATCCAGCGCCGCAAAAGAACGCGAATGTCGATCTTGCAATCGATCTCGCAGTGGGTCCGGAGATTTTGACCGGCTCAACGCGGCTGAAAGCGGGAACGGCAACAAAGGTGGCCCTCAATATTATCAGCACTGGCGCGATGGTTGGGCTGGGCAAGGTGAAAGGAAATCTGATGATCGATCTCAACACAACGAGCGCGAAGTTGCGCGACCGCGCGACGCGGATGGTGGCGCAGCTGACGGAGACCGATTACGACGCGGCTCGCGCGGAGTTGGAAGCCAATGGCTGGGACCTGCGCGCGGTGCTGACAAAAGCAGGTAAATAAAAAGCCGGCTGCGCTCGTCTAAATTTCGTTAGGCGCAATTTCGTCTGGCAAAACGAATCAATGATATCAACTCAAACTGAAAGGCTTATATGCTTTGGACAATATTCGTAATTCTGCTGATTCTTTGGCTGCTCGGGTTCGTGGGATTCCACGTGCTTGGCGCTTACATTCAGATCCTGCTGCTCATTGCGCTGGTTGTTCTCATTCTGCAATTGATCGGCGGCCGGCGACCCTTGTAGGATTGCTCGCGTGAAACCAGCAGGAGTTATCGGAATCATTCTCATCATTGTCGGCATTGTCGGCTTCGCCTGGGGCGGGCTGAAATGGTCGACCGAGAAAAAAGATGCGCAGCTTGGTCCGTTGGAGATCAAGCATACGGAACATCAGGGGATTAATTTTCCGCCGATCCTGAGCGGCATATGCCTGGTCGGCGGAATTCTGTTAATCGCCGTAGGCGCGCGTAAGACGTAACACGACAGTTTACATCCAAAAGTCGCTCTGATTGAATTCGATCCGTGCCCGGATCGATCAATCGGCGCGCGGTTCGCTGGCTTCGCGGCCAACTCCCTGAATTGGTCGCAGCCGGCGTGATTTCTTCCGAAAACGCGGGCGCAATCGAGCGTCATTACGCCTCCGTCGATACGCGTAGCAACTTCGGCTTTGTCATCCTGGCCACCGTTGGCGCGGCGCTGGTTGGCGCCGGCATTATCCTTCTCATCGCGCACAATTGGGACGATCTCAGCCGCGCCACGCGCACCGTCATCGCGTTCATTCCGTTGGTCATCGCGCACGCTTTGATCGTTTTTGTTTTGCTACGACGGAACGAATCCCGGCCGTGGCGTGAGGCGGTCGCGGTGTTTGATGTCGCAGCAGTCGCGACCGCGATCTCACTGATCAGCCAGACTTACCAAATCCAGGGAACGTTCGCCGAATTCATGAAGGTGTGGCTGCTGCTGAGCATCCCGATTGTTTATTTACTCCGGACGACTTTGGGCGCGGTCGTGTATTTGATCGGCACCATCGTTTGGTCGTTCTCGCGTGAAATTGGGTCCTTCGTTCGCACACCCAATCCAATGTTCTTTTGGATCCTGTTCCTTCTCGTCATTCCCTATTTCCTGATTCGTTACCGGCAGGATCGCGATAGTCGCGAAACTGCGTCGCTCGGGATCGGGCTTACGGTCGCGCTCGTGGTGGGGCTCGGTTTCACTGCCGACTTTGCGAAGTCCGATCTCGGCAGTTTGGCCTTCGCCGGATTGTTCACCGCAGTTTATCTCGGCGGGATTAAATTTTTTCCGCGCGCCGACCAACGTTTGTCCATCATCGCGTTGCTGGGAGGAATCGGCATCGGCGTCACCGCGGTGGTTCTTAGTTTCGAATCGAACTGGCACATGACGCGCGAGTTTTTTTGGGGAAAGCGCACGCTTGGTCAAAACACCGCCTTCACGCTGGAATTTCTGTTTCCGATCATCGCGATTCTCTTTGCCGCATTCGAAATTTTGCGCCGAAAAATCGAATTCAGTTTCGTTGCAGTGGTTTTTCCGATCGTTACCGCCATCACACTTGTGATCGCGAATCTTTGCGGTCGACCGTCTGACAGATTAGCGAACGCGGGCTGCTCGTTTACCGCCGCGGCATTGATGAACGCATACGCGCTCTGGCTCGGGATCGACATTCTTACGCGCGGCATTCATTCCAACAGTCTCGCGCGCGCGAATTTTGGTTTAGTGCTGATCGCCGCGCTCGCACTCAGTCGATTTTTCGATAGCGAGCTGAGCTTTGTTACCCGCGGCCTAGCCTTCATTCTCGTTGGCGCCGGATTTTTGGCGGCGAATATTATTCTGTTCCGGAAACGATCGGCCGCAGCTGTGGCATGAAGAAGATCGCGTTAATCATTTTCGCATTGGTAGCGCTGGCGCAATTGAGCGTGCCGGCGGTGATGGCGTGGCAGCGCGTCCAAACGCTCACTCATGGCCGCGTTTGGAAATTCAAAACCGCGCCGGTCGATCCTGAAGACGCGGTACGCGGGCGGTACGTCATGCTGCGTTTCGACGCAGCGGATTTCACTCAGTCCGAACAGCTGAAATCGATTGATTGGATCTACGCGATTTTGAAAGAAGGCGCGGATGGATTCGCCCAAGTGGACCATCTGAGCCCGTCGCCGGTGCCGGGTGATTCCGCTATGAAAGTAGAGCCCGGCGGCTGGTGGCAGGAACGGCAACAGATCGTTTTTCCGTTTCGGTATTTTTGGATCACGGAGAAGCGCGCGCCCGAAGCGGACAAGGCTTATCGCGACAACAGTCGCCGCGGACAAGAGAATGCCTTCGTCACGGTGCGTGTTCGCAATGGCGACGCGG
>QHOZ01000205.1:4428-9750 GCA_003219495.1 Verrucomicrobiota bacterium
TGCCGGAATATCTGCGCGCCCACGCGCAAGCGGCGAAAAAGTAGTTTACTGCTCGACCGGTGGTTCGCCGCCGCTCGCCTTCAAGACTGCGAACGTCTTGTTCCCTTTGCGGTCGAGATAGAGCAACACTCCACGCCTCGGATCGGCTTTGTTCAAGGCGTCGCGAAATGTTTTCACGTCGGTGACCGGCTTGCCATCGACTTCAGTGATCACATCTTCGCGTTCGATTCCCTGTTGCGCGGCCAAACTGTTATCGCTCACATCGGTTACAATGACGCCTTTCTGCACGACCAGTTTCAAACGTTGCGCCATCTCTTTGGTCAATTCCTGAACCTGCAAACCGAACTTCCCTGCGCCTTCCTCGCGTCCTTGTGGCGGCCTCGCGGGCTCGTTTGATGCGCGCGAAATCTCGTTCGGCAATTCACCTGTCGTCACCGGCACCTTTAGCGTCTGACCTTTTCGCCAAATTGTTAGCTCGACCTTTTGCCCGATCTTCTTTTTCAAAATCTCGTGCTGCAATTGCGAATCCGTCGTGACCGCATTCGTGTCGACAGAAGTGATCACGTCGAACGGCCGGAGATCGCTTTTGTACGCGGGCGCATCGGCCTCGATCGTGCGCACGACGACTCCGTGATCGATCCCTTTGAACAACTCCCGAATCTGCGGGTCATCGCCGAGGGTTTCGATTCGAATCCCGAGCCACGGGCGCATGATCTTGCGGCCGGCGATTAATTCCGTGCCGATGTCCTTTGCCATGTTGATCGGAATGGCGAAGCCGAGTCCGCGATTGATTCCGTTGATCAGCGTGTTCATGTCGATCACTTTCCCGTCGATGTCGCAAAGCGGGCCGCCGCTGTTGCCGGGGTTGATCGAGGCATCGGTCTGCAAATAATCCGAAATGGAATAGCCGCTCGTCGCGAGCAATTTGCTCCGGCCTTTTCCACTGACGACGCCGTAAGTGAACGTGTAATCGAGTTTGAATGGCGCGCCGATCGCAAATGCGAATTGTCCTACGCGCACCGCGTCGCTGTCGCCGAGTTGTGCAGCCGGTAAATCTTTCGCCTCGATCTTGACGACCGCGATGTCGGTTTTCTCGTCCGTGCCGACCGTCTTCCCCTGAAATTCGCGGCCGTCTTTTAGTTTCACGTCGATTTTGTCCGCGCCTTCGACGACGTGGAAATTCGTCAGGATGTAACCGTCCGGCCGGACGATGAATCCGGAGCCTTCGCTTTGAATGGGCTGAGGATTGCGCTGATTCCGGCGCGGGTTGCTTTCATCCGGAGGACCTTGAAAGAAAAGATCCTCGAACGCCGAAGTCTCACTGTCAGCCTTTTTTGAAACCTCAATGATGACAACACTTGGCGCTACTGTCTCGAAGACTCTGGCAAAAGCATTATTCAACTGATGAACAACATCCTTGCCTTGTTCCGCCGCGGCCGACGAAACCGTCGGGGTGGGGGGAATTTCCGGAGTGGCGGCGAAGATCGACATCGCGCTGAGAACGGCACTGAAGAGAAAAGCTTGAATCAATCGCATCGGTTCGAAGTTGGACAGCATCGACCATGCTACGTTCAACGCCGCCAGTCCACTGAAGTTGGCTGCCAGAGTGCCGGAAATCACCGCCCAAACCCGTTCTTGAACCCCTCGCCGAATGATATACTATCGGTCGGTCTCTCTCCGGATATGCGTTCGAGCAGATTAAATTGGCTCTCGGTCGGCTGTTTAGCCGGCGCGTTTCTCTTTACTGCCGTTTGGCTTGGCTTCGAGCGCAACGCGCCAAAGCCGATCTCGCCCGATGAATTCGTCCAGGCAATGGACACGCACCAGGATGCAACCGTCGATCGCTATTTTCGCCAGCGCGAGAATCCAAACGCGCGGGTTGCGAATGATCGCTCTCTGTTGTTCATCGCGGTTTTGCGCGGTGAACGCAACATTGCTCATCGCTTGCTCGACGCGGGCGCGAGCGGTGATCTGGCCGACGACGTCGGTGTGACGCCGCTCATGGTGGCGGTGATGCACGGCGATCTGGAAATGGTTTGCGCGCTCATCGGTCACGTCACCGACCTGACGGATCGCGACCGCGCCGGACACACCGCGCTTTATTACGCCGTGAATGCGCAACAGATGGAGATTGTCGATCTTCTGCTGAACCTAACGCCCAATCTCGAGCTCGCTTATGGCGACAGCGGCGAATTGTTGGCGCTCGCGCTTGGAACTTCGAACACGCGGATTGCTCAGGAAATCATTACACGTCTTCCGCAGTTTCAGGAATGGAGTCCCGGCGCGCTCCGAGTGCTCAATAATGTTCTGCGCGCGGGAGATCGCGATTCCGTTCGATTGCTGCTGTCGAAACATATTCCGCCGCCGACTCCGGAAGGAAAACGCGTGCCGCTTCTCGCTTATGCGATCGAGACCGACAACATGCCGTTGTTCACGACGCTGCTGGAATGCGGCGCTGATCCGAACACGGTTCTGCCGCCGAAGTACGACAACGAGTTTCTCGACGGGCTGCCGTCAAAATCTTTCCGCAATTACATCGAAGACGATCGCAACGTGAGCTGTTTGATGCTCGCGGCGGGTTTGGGAAAAACCGATTACGTGCGGGCATTGTTGCAGGCCGGCGCGGAAAAAAATCGGGCGACCGGTCGCTACAAAATGGTTCCGCTTTATTTCGCGGCCGAACTCGGACATTGGCAAGCCGCGCAGCTTCTTCTGGGCAGTGGGCCGGAGCCGGAGAAACTTCGCATCGAGATCTCGCTTTCATCGCAACGTATGTCGCTCATCAAAGACGGCGTGCCGGTGATGAATTCGATTTGCTCGACTGGTCGCGCAGGTTACGGCACGAAACGGGGCTATTTCGTGATCACGGACAAGGAACGTAATCATCGTTCGACGATTTATCACGTCGACATGCCCTACTTCATGCGTTTGAGCTGCCTTGATTTCGGAATGCACGAGGGCGTGGTGCCGAATTATCCCGCGTCGCATGGCTGCATCCGATTGCCTGGCGAAACTGCGAAAAAACTCTTCGCCGAAATTCCGGTCGGCACCGTCGTCGCGGTTCAGTAAGCAAATTCGACCGCGATTCATGTGCGCCGCGCACTCAGTGGTGCGCGCGTTGACACGCATCTGAGCGGTCTTAGCGTTTCGATCCTTACAAAATGCAAACGGGTAAGATTGGTGACCGGAAAGAGTTCGTTTCACACGCGCCGGGGCGTTGGGCCGATGTCGCGCCGGAACTTTGGAACGATTGGAAATGGCAGCTGAAAAACCGTGTCACATCGCTGCCTCCGCTCGAACAACATCTCGATCTTAGCGACGAGGAACGTGCCGGCGTTTTACTCAGCGGCGATAAACTCGCGCTCGCAGTCACTCCGCATTTTTTCAATCTGATTCCGCGCGAGAATCCCGACGATCCCATCCGGCGCCAGATGATTCCGCGCATCGAAGAAACCTGGGCCTCGCCTTACGACATGGCCGATCCGTGCGGAGAAGATTCGCACATGCCGGTGCCGGGTCTTGTGCATCGTTATCCGGACCGCGTTTTGTTTTTGGTGACGGATCGTTGCGCCGCGTATTGCCGCTATTGCACCCGGTCGCGCGTTGTCAGCGGCGTTGGCGAACAGGAACTTCACACCGATTTCGAGGAAGCATTTCGTTATCTCGAACAGCACACGGAAATTCGCGACGTGCTTTTGAGCGGAGGCGATGCGCTGATTTTTTCAGACGACAAGCTCGACAAGTTGCTGACGCGGCTGCGTTCGATCAAGCACATCGAATTTGTTCGAATCGGCACGCGCGTTCCGATTTTCCTACCGCAACGGATCACGCCCGAGCTTTGCGCGATGCTTGCGAAACATCATCCGCTTTGGATGAGCATTCACGTGAATCATCCGCGCGAGCTGACGATTGAAGTGAAAGAAGCGCTCGAGCGGCTCGCGAATGCCGGAATTCCACTCGGAAATCAAAGCGTGTTGCTCAAAGGCGTGAACGACGATCTCGAAACGATGAAAACGCTCGTGCACAAACTCCTGATGTGCCGCGTCCGTCCCTACTACATTTACCAGTGCGACTTGATCAATGGCTCATCGCATCTGCGCACATCGGTCGCGAAAGGAATTGAAATCATTGAAGGCTTGCGCGGTCACACCACCGGCTACGGCGTGCCGCAGTTCGTCATCGACGCGCCCGGCGGTGGCGGCAAAGTGCCGATCAATCCCGGTTACATTCTTTATCACGACCAGGAAAAAATCGTCATCCGCAATTACGAAGGAAAAATTTTCGAGTATCCGGAGGTTGGCGACGAACAGTCCGTCCAGTTCGCTCCGCAAAGAGAGTATCACGACGAATATTTGTATTCGTGATCCAAGGCTGGCGTCGTTAGGCTAGGCGCATGCAAAGTTGGCTCGCGCCTGTCTATTTACTTCAACTTCTGATCTCCGCCTTTCTCGCGATTTTGTTTCTGCAGTCCGGGATCGATAAGATCGTTGATCGACAGGGGAATCTGAGCTGGCTGAGTGGCCATTTCTCTAAAAGTTCTCTCGCGGGAATGGTCCCGCTCATGTTTTCGCTTCTCACGATCATTGAGATCGCGGCGGGCGTTTTGAGCGGAATCGGATTTCTGGCGCTGTTATTCGCGCATAATACAACAATCGCGTTTTACGGCGCCGTCGTTTCGGCGATCGCGGTCCTCTGTTTGTTTTTCGGCCAACGAATGGCGAAAGAGTACGCCGGCGCGGCGGTTCTTGTTTCGTACTTTCTGCTTACCGTCGTCGCGATCTATTTGCTCGGGCGCTCATAAACAACTTCGCCCCCGACGATTGCCATCGCGTTTTCCGTTTTTAAAATCTCCGGCTCGGGAATAGCTTGCCGGGCTCGATCGAGCCCTTGTCTTTTTCCTGAAACGACGCGAACGCCGGCCAGATCGTAAACATTTTGAGCGCTTGCTCGCGCGAAGCTTTTTGCTCGGGATGCCAGCCCGGACCGGATTCGCCTTTGATGCTTTTCCGCGAAACGGCGGCGTAAAATTCGATCATTGGTTCGCCGCGCTCAACCGGCGCGTCCGATCCGCCGCAAATGATCGCGCCGGATTTCAAAAACGATTGCCACGCATAAGCGCCCGCGAGCCGATCCATTCCCGATCGCGCCGGCGCGAAAAATAAATCGCTGATCGCGTGTGACGATTGCATCGACGGAATGACGCCGAGTTTCACGAACCGCGGAATGTCGGCAGGATCGACAATCTGCGCGTGTTCGACTCGCCAGCGCGGCTCTTTGATCGGTCGTTGATCCGGCGGCACCGCTTTAAACGCCGCTTCGTAA
>QHOZ01000205.1:9774-12773 GCA_003219495.1 Verrucomicrobiota bacterium
TGGTTTCAACTCTTCCGGTTTCTCGGTGAAGTAGCCGGAAGTTTCCGGCACGTCGCTGTACGGTTTGAGCAAAGCCGCGCCACGCGAACCGAGCGCGCCGTCGAACACAATTTTGATCGTGCGCTGCGTGAAATGATGATCGAAACCGTCAATGATGGCGCCTTCGCTCAGAAAATTCCGCGCGTCTTCTCCGGGACCGTAAACGCAATTGACCAAACGAATCCTGGCTTTGGCGTCGAAGTAAACCCTCTTAATAAGATCCACATCGCCTTTGTGGCTGCCGGCATTTTGAATTTCGCACCAACCGAGCGAGAGCTCGCGATTGATCCCGGTGAGCAACGCTTGCTCGCGTTCCGCCACGGTCGGCTTCGGGATATTTTTCTCAACGATGTCCTGCGCGTTATCGAGCAACATGCCGGTCGCTTCGCCCGTTTGTTTGTCTTTCAAAATTTCGCCGCCGAACGGATTTGGCGTGCTCTGGTCGATCTTCGCGAGCGCGAGCGCCGCGGAATTGGCGACGGACGCGTGACCATCGACGCGCGTCAGGAACACCGGATTGTGCGGCGCGACTTTATCGAGATCCTGCCGCGTCGGAAATTGCGGCGGCTTCCAAAACGTTTCGATCCAACCGCGTCCGGTGATCCATTTATCCGGCTCGGTTTTGGTCGCGCGCTCTGAGACTTTCGCGAGAAAATCCATCAAGGTGTTTGTCCCTTCCAGATTCAGCGTGAGCTCGCGTTCGCCGATTCCGAAAATGTGGCAATGCGAATCGGTGAGACCGGGAACGACGGTCTTGCCGCCGAGATCAATTGTCCGGCCGGCCTGAAATTTCTTCGCGTCGGCATTCGAGCCGACGAAAACAATTCGATCTTTGCGAACGGCGATCGCTTCGGCGCGCGGTTGTTTTTCGTTAACGGTGTAAACATTTCCGTTGATGAGGAGAAGATCGACATTCTCCTGCGCGGAAACGAAGCGAACAGGCGCCGCGAACATTAACAAAGAAAAAGCGAAAGAAATCCGCGCTTTCACTTGACGCTCCGGGAAAGTTTTGACGTGATCATTTTTTGCGTAACGGCAACTTTTCGTTATCGAAAGAGTGGCCGTGTTGAATTGTAATGCTACTAACGTGTTTTCTTTTGCCGAGCCAATTTCGATTTAGAGTGAATCCGATGCCCGCACATCCTTCGAGTGACCCGAATTCGTTTCTAGGTTGGCGGCCGTGTTGGCCCGGAAAGGGCGTCCGCTGATTTATGGCGAATTTTTTCCCACGCTGGACGAACTGGCTTCCGCTGCAAATGGCGGTCGCCGGCATTCTCATCGCGTCCGGATTGAGCGCGGCCACGTGGTATTACGTCACGCCGAAATATACGAAAATTGGTTACACGCCCATCCAGCCGGTGCCGTTTCCGCACGACATTCACGTGACGCAGCTCGGGATGGATTGCCGGTATTGCCACAGCTTCGTGGAAGTGGCGGCGCAGTCGAACGTGCCAAACACGCAGACCTGCATGAATTGCCATTCGCAAGTGCAAAAGGATAATCCAAAGCTCGAGCCGGTGCGCCAAAGTTGGAAAACGGGCAAGCCGATCGAATGGGTATGGCTGCATCGCTCGGTCGATTACGTTTTTTACAATCACGCCGCCCACGTGAATCGCGGAATCAGTTGTTTCAGCTGCCATGGTTCGGTCAATCACATGTCGACCGTTTCCATCGCCGAGCCGCACAGCATGGCGTGGTGTCTCGAATGTCATCGGCACCCGGAAAATTTTCTGCGCCCGCAGGAGGAAGTTTTCAATCTTGATTGGAACCCGAAGGACGTGAAACCGGCGGAGTTCGTCGCCAAGTACGGCAAACCGAACGGCGTCACGGACGATTGGTCGAAAAAGAAACATCTGACGCAGCAGGAGATCGGTCAGACGTTGAAGGAACGCTGGAGCATTGCTCCCAGCACAAACTGCCAGACTTGCCACCGATGAAACGCGTCTTTCAACATCCACCCGAGCCGGACACCGGGAAGAAATACTGGCGCAGTCTGGGCGAATACCGCGACACGCCGGAGTTTCACCAATGGCTCGACCGCGAATTTCCCGAGGGTGCGTCGGAGTTGAAGGACGACGAGTGGTCGCGGCGCGATTTCATGAAGCTGATGAGCGCTTCGATGGCGCTCGCCGGGATCGGCCTAACGAGTTGCCGCCGGCCACAAATGCATCTCGTTCCGTTCACGAAGAGCGCGGAATGGACGATTCCAGGAAAATTTTTGTATTACGCAACCGCGATGCCGCGTCGCACCGGCGCGATCCCGCTGATCGCAACAACGGTCGACGGTCGCCCGATTAAGCTGGAAGGAAATCCACTTCATGCCGCGAGCGCCGGCAGCACCGATGTCTACGCGCAGGCCTCCGTTCTCGATCTTTACGATCCCGCTCGCTCACGGCGCTTCCTGAACAAGGGCAAGGAATCGAGTCGTCAGGAATTCGATGCCTACATCGACAAACTGCGCGCTCAGATCGGCGGCGGCGACGGATTGGCATTTTTGGTTGAGGAAGTGAATTCGCCGACGCGCGAACGATTGCGCACTGAGTTGGAAAAAGCTTTTCCGAAAATGATATGGTGCGTTTACGACGCGGCTCAGAGCGAAGCGCAAACTTACGCGACGCGGACCGGTTTCGGCGAAAATGTTCGATTACTGCCACGGTTCGATCGCGCGGATGTGGTATTCGCGCTCGACAGCGACTTTCTCGATTGCAGCGATGGCGACCTCGCGAGTGCGCGCGCGTTTACGAATCGTCGCCGCGTAAAATCCGCGAACGACACGATGAACCGGCTCTATGTCGTCGAGAATCGGTTCACGATCACGGGCGCGATGGCGGATCACCGGACGCGTTGTGCAGCGAGTCAGATTCCGGCATTTGCCGCGGCGTTGGCTTCGAAGATCGCTGGTCTGACAAAGGATTCGGCCCTGACTTCGCTTCTCGGTGCGCTGAAATGGCCGATGGAAG
>QHOZ01000206.1 GCA_003219495.1 Verrucomicrobiota bacterium
CATTTTGTCCGACGAAATTTACGAGAAGCTCGTTTACGACGACGCGAAACACGTCAGCGTCGGCTCGATTTCAAAGGAAGCTTACGATCTGACCATCACCGTGAATGGGTTCAGTAAATCCTATGCGATGACTGGATGGCGGCTCGGTTATCTGGCCGCGCCGGATGAAGTCGCGAAAGCGGTGGATTCAATTCAGAGCCACAGTACGTCGAATCCATGCTCGTTCGGACAACGCGGCGCGCTCGCGGCCTTGAAAGGCGATCAACAATCCCTCGCGGATATGCGCGATGAATTCGACATGCGCCGCAATTACATGATCGACCGGCTTTCGAAAATTCCGAACATCACTGCGGTCAAACCGCAGGGCGCGTTTTATGTTTTGGTAAACATCAGCCAGCTCGGACTGACCTCTCAGAATTTCGCCGATCGCTTGCTGAGCAAGTCGAATGTCGCGGTCGTCCCGGGAGCGGCATTTGGCGACGATCGGACGATTCGTTTCAGTTACGCGACGAGCATCGACATCATCAAAAAAGGTCTCGATCGGTTCCAGGATTTCTGCCGGACCCTGTAACGTCATCCTGAGCGCAAGCGAAGGATCTCACAGTCGAAGCGAACATCACACAGATTAGCTAGTGTGATCCATCACCTGCGGGGAGATTCCTCGCTTCGCTCGGAATGACAAGCTAAGTATTTTGAATGCACAGGCAGGCATCTCCAGACAAAGCTGCAGTCGTAGATCGAATCAAAAGCGAACGCGCGGTCGCGGTCATTCGCACCGATTCAATCGAACGCGCACTCGGCGTCGCCGAAGCGGTGATCGCGGCTGGATTTTGTGCGATCGAGATCACGTTTAGTTTTCCGGAAGCATCAAAGGCGATCGCGAAGCTCGCGCAAAACAACGAGCGCAATCTTCTGATTGGTGCGGGAACGATTCTTACGCGCGAACACGTGCATGAAGCCGTGGGCGCCGGCGCGCAATTCCTCGTCAGTCCGTGTGTCCTGCCGGAGGTGATCGATGCCGCCCGTGAACTTCGGGTCGTGATAATCCCCGGCGCGTTTACGCCAACGGAAATTTACACTGCGCATTCACTCGGCGCCGACATCGTGAAAATTTTCCCGGCGGTGAAATTTGGACCGGAATATTTGAAAGCGATTCGCGGTCCGTTACCACAAATTCCAATCATGCCGACGAGCGGCGTCGATTCTTCCAACGTTGCGGAGTGGTTCAAAGCCGGCGCCGTCGCCGTCGGCGCGGTGAGCAGCGTGCTCGATCCACAATTGATTCAGAGCGGCAACTGGCCCGAGCTGACCAAGCGCGCGCGCGAGTTTATGAACGCGGTGCGCGACGCGCGCTGAGATTTTGTTCTTTCCGGTATCCGCTTTCCGGTATCCGGTATCAACGTGAACCATCTCGCGTTGATTCTTCACGCGCACCTGCCGTTCGTTAGGCATCCGGAGCACGAGCATTTCCTCGAAGAAGACTGGCTCTTTGAGGCCATTACCGAGACCTACATCCCGCTGCTGCAAATGATGCGGCGGCTTGTGAACGACAAGGTGCCCTTCAAGCTCACGATGTCGCTCACCCCGACGCTCTGCGCGATGTTGCAAGACGAACTTCTGCGCGAGCGCTATGTGCGGCATCTCGATCTTCTGCTCGATCTCGCCGCCCGCGAAAAAAAGCGAAACGCGAATGAACCGAAGCTCGCCGAACTGTCGCAGTTTTATTTCGAGCTCTTCACCGCGAGCCGTCAATTCTTCGTCGAAGAATGGAAATGCGATCTGCTCGCGGCTTTCCGGGAATTGCGCGATCGCGAGATGCTCGAAATTATCGGGTCGGCTGCGACGCACGGTTTGGTGCCGATTCTGCAACAGCAATCAAACGCCGCCGCGCGCGCGCAGGTTCTCATCGGCCGTGACGCCTATGTCGATCTTTTCGACGTGGAACCCGCCGGATTCTGGTTGCCCGAATGCGCCTATGCTCCTTCACTCAATCCGATTTTGCAGGAAGCGAACCTTCGCTGGTTCGTTCTGGATGCGCATGGTCTGCTTTTTGGAAATCCGCAGCCGCAACGCGGGATTTACGCGCCCTGTTACACGCTGGCCGGCCCGGCGGCATTCGCGCGCGATCGCGATTCGAGCCGGCAAGTTTGGAGCGCGCAGGAAGGTTATCCCGGCGATCCGGCGTATCGTGAATTTTATCGCGATATCGGATTCGATCTTCCGCTCGAGCATCTCGGTCCCGTCGCGCGCGGCATTCGAAAATTCTCGGGAGTCAAATATCACCGCATCACCGGAGCGAAGAAACACAAGGAACTCTACGATCGCGTGGCGGCGGAGAAAGCGGCCGACACGCACGCAACGCACTTTTTGGAACAACGCCGCGCGCAATTTCGCCAGCTTGCTGAGTTCGATATCGATCCGATTATCGTCGCGCCGTTCGACGCCGAGTTGTTCGGCCATTGGTGGTTTGAAGGTCCGCGCTTTCTCGAATTGCTCATTCGCAAGGCGGCGTTCGACGAACAGGATTTTTGCCTAACGACCCCGAGCGATTATCTGGCAAGGCATCCAACGCAACAAACCATCGAGCCCGCGGCTTCAACCTGGGGCGACAAAGGTCAGCTCCAAGTTTGGATGGACAAAAGCAACTCGTGGATTTATCCGCACCTTCACGCCGCGGCGCAACGGATGAGCAAACTCGCGAACGCACACAAAGAAGACGCGGCTGATTTCGAGGAGCGCGTGCTCAAACAGCTCGCGCGCGAACTCTTGCTCGCGCAATCGAGCGATTGGGCGTTTCTGATGCGAACCGGAACCGCGCGCGAGTACGCGACCGAGCGCACGCTGAATCACCTCGATCGCTTCAATCAGCTGCACGATCAATTCATCGCCGGGCAAGTTGATGAAAAACTTCTCGCGGACTGCGAGCGGCGCGACAATCTTTTCCCGAACCTGAACTGGCGCTACTATGCTTAAATTGTCGATTGCCCACTGCCGATTGTCGATTGTCGCAGCATCTTTACTCGCGACCGTCGCCGTTGCGCAGGAATCCCCCACCCCGACTGCTACTGAAGAGTCTTCATCGCCGTCGCCAACTGCAGCTGCCTCAATCACGCCGTCGGCTTCGCCAACTTCGGCCGCGACCGCCGCGCCACGAAATGTTGCGCTTCGATTTGTCCGCCCCCGATGGAAGGAACGATCAGCCTCGGCGTTTGGGACTCGAACGATAAACTCGTTCGCGTGCTTCATCGCGAAGCGAAGATCGACAGCTTCACGGTCGAAGAAAATTCGCTGAGCACGAGCTGGGATGGGAAGAATGATGCCGGCGAAGATTTGCCTGCCGGAAAATATCGCGCCCGCGGTTATCTCGTTGGAAAATTAAAAGTTGAAGATCTCGGCAAGGGAACGCCGACGCCAGAGACGGCAGGCGATCACATCCCGGTGAAGCTCGTGACTAATCCGTTGATCAGCGACACGCGCGTAGTGATGGAGATTGCGGCCGTGTCGGATGGCAAAGGAAGTTTTCTGAAAACGACAGACGGATTGCCGCTTGCGACACTTAACGATGCGCAAAATCTCACGCGCGTCACAATTCAGAAGAGCGGCGAGAGATTAGCCGATGTTTGGCAAGAGAACGGCACGGACACCGCGCACCTTCGCGTCTCGAACATCGACAAGATCATGGCGTTCGATTGCGGGAATTTTGAGCTGAAGTGACACTGCTGGTCAGAATCGGATTTCTTTGTTTAGTTAGGCCCCATGGCTGCCGCGCCTGAAGTTCAACAAACGCTCGCGAAATCCGCCGGATTCAGTGGAACGTCGCTGCACACGGGTGAAAAAGTTTCCCTGAAGCTCCATCCCGCGCCGGAGAACCACGGAGTTAAGTTCAAGCGCAAGGATCTCGCGGACGAGCCAACGATCGACGCCAAGATCGACAATCTCAAAATGGTCGAGCGCGCGACGACGATCGGGGAGGGCTCGATGCGCGTGCACACGGTCGAGCACGTATTGTCCGCGCTCTCGGCGATGGGCGTAGACAACGCGATTGTCGAAATGGACGCAAACGAGCCGCCCATCGGCGACGGCAGCGCAAAACCGTATGTCGATGTGATCAAGCGCGCCGGCGTCACCGCGCAAGAAGCGCCGCGAAAATTCTTCAGCGTCCGCGAGCCCATGCACATCGAAACGAAAACGGGTTCGATGTTGATCCTCTTGCCTGACGACAGCGGTTTCCGGGTTTCGTGCACGCAAGCCGGCCCGGACAATCGCTTCACGCAGTTCATGTCGGCACAGATTGGACCGGAAATGTACGAGCGCGAAATCGCGCCCGCGAGGACGTTTGTTTACTACGAAGAGGTCGAGTCGTTGATGGAAAAGAATTTGATCAAGGGCGGCAGCTTGGAAAACGCGGTCGTCGTGCGCGGTGATGCGGTGTTGAGCAAAGAACCGCTTCGATTCCCGGATGAATTCGTTAGGCACAAAATTTTGGACATCATTGGCGATCTCGCACTAACCGGCGCCCGGATTCGCGGACATTTGATCGCGGTGAAACCCGGGCACGCCGCCAACGCCGAGCTGGCGCGCGCGATTGCGAAGGAACTCTCGCGCCGGGAAACGCTAAGCGTGCCGCGAATTATTCCGAAAGGAACCGGTGGGCTCGACAGTGTCGAGATCATGCAAGTCCTGCCGCATCGCTATCCGTTTTTGATGGTGGATCGGATTATCAGCTTTGATGAAAGCGGAACGAAATGCATCGGCGTGAAGTCGGTCACGATTAACGAACCTTTTTTCCAGGGACATTTTCCCGGCCACCCGGTGATGCCGGGCGTGCTTCAGGTGGAAGCGATGGCGCAGGTTGCGAGTCTATTGCTCTTCAAGCTGACGAAAACGAGTAGCAAAATCGGTTATTTCATGAGCGCGGACGAAGTGAAGTTTCGCAAGCCGGTATTCCCGGGCGACACCATCTTCATTCACGCCGAGCTAACGAAAGCGCGCGGGGAACGATTGGCGAAAACAAAATGTCATTGCGTGGTGAACGACGCGATCGTGTCCGAAGGTGAGTTGATGTTCACGTTTCTCGATAAATGAGCGACGTGCAGATTCATCCGACGGCGATTGTCGATCCAAGCGCCGAGGTCGGATCGGGAACAATGGTCGGGCCGTATTGCGTGATCGGCGCTGATGTGGTTCTTGGCGAAAATTGCTGGCTGCAACATCACGTCACCTTGCAGGGGCCGTTGCGCGCCGGTACGCGAAATAAATTTTACGCCTACTGCTCCATTGGTCAGCAGACGCAGGATTTAAAATACGCCGGCGAACCGACTTATTTGGAGATCGCCGATGAAAATACGTTTCGTGAATTCGTCACGGTGAATCGCAGCACGAAGAGCGACGGCAAAACGCGCATCGGCAGCCGCGGAAATTTTCTCGCTTACAGTCACATCGGTCACGATTGCGTAGTTGGAAACGAAGTTGTGTTTTCAAATAACGGCACCCTCGCCGGTCACGTGCAGGTCGGTGACAACGCGGTCATGGGCGGGCTCACCGCGGTGCATCAATTCTGCCGCATCGGCCGGTTCGCGATCACGGGAGGCTGCTCGAAAATTGTGCAGGACGTTCCGCCGTTCATGATTGCCGACGGCAATCCGGCGGAGGTCCGAGGTGTGAACCTGGTCGGTCTCGAGCGGAAAAATTATCCGGCGGACAAAGTGAAGCTGATCAAGGAAGCGTTTCGACTGATCTACCGCTCTAAATATAATACCGCGCAGGCCCTTGAAGCGGTGGAGAAGGAACTGACGCAAAGCGAAGAAATCCGCGAGATCGTGCAGTTCATCAAAACCACCGAGCGCGGAATAATTCGTTAGCCAAATTTAAAAGCGCACGCGCACGCGCGGGGTCGGCTTGGGCGTTGCACCCGGTTGAGGCGTTGCGCCAACTCCGCGCAATTGTTCCTCCATTTTCCTCAGCAATGGCGCCGCCGGCGCGCTGCCGCTCACGCGCAGTGCGGCCCGCAACAGCTCGATACCGCGTTTCGGCTTGTTGAGTTTATTCCACGCGTCCGCTTCCTCGAGTATGACGCGCAAAAGATCGTCGCGCGTCGAATAGCAAGCATGCGCCTGGCTGAGAATGCTCGCGGCGCTCGCGAAATTTCCATCCACCGCTTCCATTAAGCCGAGATCTTCAAGCATCGGACAATTCCGCGCGCGCGAGGCCGCTTGTCTCGCGAGCGAACGATATTTCGCAGCATCGCTCGAAAAATTTTGCGCCGCGAACTCGTGATACATTTTCCAGGAATCGGTTTTTTTCGAATCATTCGCGGCATCGATCTGCAGCCACAATCCGTAAGGCCGATACAATGGATCGCCGACCATCACCGACATCCATGACAAAACTTCGATCGAGGAATACGCACTTTCGGCAAAGGTGAACCCGTGGAGCAATCGATCGTTCACGAGATCGAGGTGGGCGGTGAATTGCAGATACGGCTCGTAAACATTGCCCAGAGTTGCCGCCGCGCCGCGCACCAGCAACGGCCCGACCCAGGCTGCGTTCGGATCGCGCAAAGTCGCGGCACTATACGAATGAATGTGGACCGCGACCGCGCCGCGCGTGAATTGGAAATCGGGGCTGGCAAACGGCCCGCTTGCTTTCTCGGTTCGCCATCCATAATACAAAGCGCAATCCGTCATCGGATACCCGTCCGGAAAAAGCGCGGGCGAATTTTCGTAAGTCACCGGCACCCCGACCTTGTGCAATTGGTTAGGGATTGCAGCGAGCCATTCATCACCCAACCGATAACCTTGCGCCGTTTCGTGCGCGCCATCGACATACGCGCGTCCCCACAATCCGCGTTTCTCGGCCGCGATCGAATCGCTGATCATTCCGCGAACGATTTGCGCGTTGGGTCCGTCGAGCCGGCACACGAGCATCAAAATCGGTGTCTCAAGATCGCCAATGTTTTTGAAACTTTTGTAGTACGGATTGTGCAAGGGGCCGGAAATCTGTTTGGAAAACAAACCAAGCACCGCCAGCTCCGAGTCGACCGATGCTTCGTTGTGGCTCGAAACCGGGCCTTCACTCGATTTGTCGCCGGCGTATGGGCCATCGTGCTGCTTGATTTTTAACGGCACCCCTTTGATCAGCGCGACGAAACGGATCGCGGTTCCCGTGAGCACAGTTTGCTGCTCCGCATTTTCGTGAACCCTCCACCAGCCGCGCGCTTTAAAGATTGCGCGTAACGGCTCGGCGATGTCCGTGTCATATTCCTCGCGCGTGATCTCTTCGTCGGTTGAACAATTCAAACCGATGACGTGGTCCGTCGCGATGCCGCGCTGTTGCGCATAAAATTTCGCCAGCTCCGCCGAATCGGGCGCGCTTTTGTTGTAAACGACGATGGTCGAGGCGGCGAGCGGCTGCTCCGCGCGCGCGGCAGAAGCCAGCAAAAGCAGGACGAACAAGCAAGATCGACAATCCCTCATTGAGCGCTTTCAGGTTTCGGATTGAAAGTTAGTGAGCGAATGTTTGAAATCTTCAACAGCGCGCACCCTCAACTCTCAACCCTCAACTCTCAACCTTTTCGATGCCTGCGGTTCTGAATTTATTACGAATCAAAAATCTCGCGCTCGTCGAGGAGCTCGAGTGGCAGATCGCGCCTGGCTTCACCGCGATCACGGGCGAAACCGGCGCCGGCAAATCGATCATCATCGGCGCGCTTCAACTTTTGCTCGGCGAGCGCGCGGACAAAACGCTCATCCGCACCGGAGCCGATACGTGTACGGCGGAAGCAATATTTACGGGGAAGGAATTGCAGAAACTGAATCCGCAATTGATCGAAGCCGGCATCGAACCAAGCGGCGACGATCTCATTATCAAGCGAACGCTTTCCACCACTGGCGCGAACCGCCAGTTCATCAACGGTTCCCCCACGACGTTGTCGATCTTGAAAAACGTCGGCGATGCGCTCGTCGATCTTCATGGCCCGCATGATCACCAATCGCTGCTCTCGCCGGAGAGGCAGCTCGATCTGCTCGATTCATTCGCGCGCGCCGAAGAACAGCTCGCGGATTACCAAAAACATTTTCGCGAATTGCAGACGCTGACCGCGGAACACGCCGCGCTCAACACGGCCGAGACTGCGCGCGAACAGGAGCTTGATCTGTTGCGGCATCAAATCACGGAAATTAATTCCGCGAATCTTGTCGCGGGCGAAGAAGAAGAGATCGAGAAGCGCTACAAACTTTCCAGCAGCAGCAAGCGATTGATCGAGCTTGCGAGCGCCGCCGCGAACAAGCTCTCCGAAGCCGACGATTCCGTTCTCTCACAGCTCGCGGAGACGCAGCGATTGTTGCGCGAGCTGGAAAAGATCGACATCTCCACCACTCAGCTCGTGTCCGAGCACGCCGCGGCGGTCGTGCAGCTTTCCGAAATCGCGCGCTCGCTTTCCGATTACGCCGAGAAACTCGATCTCGATCCCGAACAGCTCGCCGCGCTCGAGCAGCGGGTCTCGCTTTTCGAAACATTGAAACGCAAATACGGCGGCTCGCTCGCGGAAGTAATTGCATTCGGCGAACGCGCCGCGGAGCGGATGCGAAAAATCGAAGGGCGCGATGAAGAATTGGAGCGCTTGAGCAAAGAAATAGAGAAGGTCCGCGGACAAATGAATCGTGCGGGGGATGCGCTCCGAAAGCTCCGCGCGAAAGCCGCGCCGAAACTCTCCGACAATATTCGCAAGAACTTGCGCGATCTCGGATTCAAACAGTCCGAGTTCGAAGCGAAGCTGAGCACGCTCGATGAGCCTAGCGCGAGTGGTTTGGACTCCGTCGAGCTGTTGTTCTCGGCAAATCCCGGCGAGCCGTTGAAACCATTGCGCGTGATCGCGTCCAGCGGCGAAATCTCGCGCTTGATGCTCGCGATCAAGTCCGCGCTCGCGGCGCACGATTCGATCGCGCTGTTAATTTTCGATGAGATCGACACCAACGTTGGCGGCGAGATTGCGCACGCGGTCGGCGCAAAGATGCGCACCCTCGCCGATGATCACCAACTAATCAGCATCACGCACCTTGCGCCGGTCGCGGCTTGCGCGTCGTCGCATTTTGTCATGACGAAGGATGTCGCGCGCGGACGAACGTTTTCCAATTTGCGCGAAGTCAGAGGCAAAGCGCGCCAGGAAGAGATCGCGCGCATGCTCGGCGGTAAGAGCGATTCCGCACTCCAACTTGCCGCGAGCTTACTAAACACGAAGAGCTAGACAGGATTT
>QHOZ01000207.1:0-10732 GCA_003219495.1 Verrucomicrobiota bacterium
CGAGGCGAATCCGATACGTGCCTTCGGGGCAATATCATGCACAATCTGGCACATGGCTCGACCTTCGTTGGTTGCGCTCGGAGGGTTGATGAAATCCTGGAGAACAACGACCGGCTGTGAATTAACCGTATTTCCGGTACCGGGCAGATCGCCACTCGCGACATCTTGTGCCGCTGTCGTGAAGCCGCCTTCCTCGCTCGGTTGAGAATCGTAACTGTCCGAGAGAACGCCGACCGTCATGCCGGTGCCGTCCCAATTATGGGCGGCGGCCGGATTATAAAGTGTGTTGATCCGGTTTACGCGGTGTTGATTCACACCGAATTCGGTAACAAGGCCGACATTGTGTATCGGCTTAAGTTGAAGAATGATCGAACCGACGCCTTCTGTCTGCGCCATGACCGGCACGTCATCGAGCGAGACGTACCCTTCGATCACACCATGGCCCACGTAGTTCGTATTCGTCGCCGTGACTGACAACAATGGGAATTTGCTTTGCAACGTTGATTGCAACGTCGCCACCGGCACGCGGCCATTCGGCATAATGTCGACCAAATATTTTCCGGTCGCGTTCTGCGTAATCGCTTTCGAGGCGTAACTCGCGGCCTGTTTCGCGACGCTCGCTTTGTAAGCGTCGAACGATTGAGTTGAAGTCGCGACCGCGGTGAGGTTGCTATTTCTGCTCGCGGATCTCTTCGTCACCTTCACCGGCGTTTTTGCGACCGGTGTCTGAATTGTCGGCGCGGAAGTGATCTCGCCCTGTTGGATCAAATTGTTCGTGACCAGTTTGTCCAGGCCGTTGGCGAGATTGTTCGGCACCGGTTTGGCGATGACGCAAACGGCGGCCAACGCCGAGGCGCAAGTGAGGAAGCGGAGTGTGAGGTGGAGCTTATTCATACATAAAGTGAGCGGGCTGCAGGAGGCTACGTTTTTGTAAGGGTTGCTTCTGAAATCGAAAACATGGAGGGCGTTGGACTTGTTCGGGGGTTGGAATTCTTGGTGTCTTGGGTGGGCGTAGAGGAAATCCCATTAGTTTTTCCCTGTCAAACATTTTATGTTAAAATCAGGAAAATCCTTAGTCGTATTTTGCGCCTCTGGTGCACCCGTTGATCACCCTGTTAATGCGGTAACGCGGTCCCCGACTTCGGTTTCACAAGTGCGATGTCCGCGCTGTCGAGGAAACCGTCCCAATTCAAGTCTTCCCGGAAATTGGCGCTGCCGACTGGATTGCCCGATTGCGCTTTCGTCTGGCTGATGTCCGCGGAGTCGACAAAACGATCTGCATTTGTGTCGCCGGCCAGCACGCCCATCTCCACGCCGATGTTCCCTGTGTTTGTGCCATCGCTCACGTTTGTGAGATTAATCGTGACGGTCTGCGCGTTCGTGACCTTCGTCAGGTTCACCGTGACCACCGCGCCATTAACGCTCGAACTGCTCACCATCGCCTGACCATCATCCGAAGAGACTGTCACGCTTCCGACCGTCACCGGCTGCGCGAAACTGATGATCACGGTGTGGTCGCCATTCGCGCCGCCGCTGCGGCATTCTATTCCCGGACTGCCGACTAGTGGGAGGTTGATATCGAATGGTCCTGCGTCGCCGTGAATTTTGCGCGAAACCGCGCTCACCGGCTGAATCGTTGGTGTCGCGAGACATGTGACCGCGACAGGATTACTGAGCGCGGCGGGTCCGCCAGTTTGGCGCGCATAGGTCACATGCGGCGATCCATTCGCGTTTCCGGTGTCCGCGAACACGATGTTCGCCAAACCATCCGGGCCGACTGCGATTTGGAAGAAGTCGAGCAATTGACGGGTCCCGTTTCCGCAAAGAATTCCAACGTTACAGATCGGACCCTTATGCATCACGTGGTCGCTGACCTGACTCACGGTGAAGACGGGTTCGCGATCGGCCGCGTTCAAAGATTGCGCGAAGTAAACATTCCATTGGTTGTTGTTCGAGGTCGTCGAATCCTCGGTCCCGGTGGTTCCGTAGTAAACGATCTCGACCCGGCCGTTATCGCCGGCGGTGATCCACGGCATGTTGCCCTGAATTCCGGGCGGGTTGATTTTGAACGGCCCATAATACGTTTGTCCGTGATCGTGCGAGGACGCGAACCAGACATCATAAAGTCCGTTGCGCGCGTTCGGGGTCGCCCAGCTGGCATAAATATTTCCAGCGGCATCGATGCAGGCAGCGTTGAAAAGATTTGCCGTGTTCGAGCCGATTGTCGCGCCGCCTGCTGGCGGAGCCGGATTCGCCGGCGAATCAATCACACCGCGAAACACGGGGTGATTTGTCATTGGGCCAGGCGGTACTCCGGTAGTGAACGTGCCCGCGCCGTCAGCTTCCCAAATGTTCGGAAGTTTTCCGGTGGGCGCCCCGACCACGTTCGTCGTGACCGTGGAAGCGCCGAGGAATCCGTAAACTTTATGCGTTACCGGATCGACAAACATGTTGCCGGGCACGGTGTTGGCCAAAGTGGAACCCGGCGGTGCGATCAAGTCCGGATCTGTCATGCCGTTCGCGAACGGCGACCACGCCGTGTCGTTCGTTAGGGCATTCATACGCACGACCTGACTGACGAACTCGTGCTCCCAAAGATAAATTGTTTGATCCGCGCCATTGCGATCCGCGCCCATCCATTGTCGATCCGACGAAACGGAAACTTCGCCGCCCACGCCGCCCGGGCCGGGTGCCGCCCAGGTTGCGCCACCGTCGGTCGATTTGCGGATGTGAACACTCGAAACGCCGAGGTCAGCGAAGTAAATGTGATCGGGCCGGGCGCCGCCGATTTGAGCAAATGGTTGAATCTCTTCGTCACCGCCGACCAATCCGATTTCATCGGCGACCGGGTTCGACAAGATCGAGAAACTTGCGCCGGCGTTTGAAGATTTCCATGCGATCGGCCCGCCCGGCGCGGCCGAGTAGACACAGTTGTGGGAATCGACTCGCATGTTCGGTTCGGCGTGTCCGCCTGAATTCGGAAGGAAGAGGTTCGGCGCAAAAGTCGCGGCCGGTGGCGAGGCGGGAGGATTGTAAGCGCTCGAGCCACCGGTCTGTTTCGCAAACCAGGTGTTCGTGCGGCACGTGCTCGGATCGCAACTGTGCACGCTGTCGGCAAAAACGATGTTCGCGTTGCCTTCCGGATCTAGGACCATTCGAAAATATTCCAGGAGATCGCGATTGCCGGGGTCACCGTGCGGAGTGCTCGCGGCCGCGCAGCCGAGTCCGTTCAAACAAATCGAATGATTATGAACGCCGGTCGCAACTTGCGATTGGGCAATGGTCGGATTCGCGAGAAGCGCGCCGCTTACTTGGGCGAAATAAATATCCCAGTTGCTGTTGATCGTGTCGGGAGAAGGCGATGTCGATCCTAGCCATGCGACATTGACGATGCCCGGACTTCCCGCGACGGCCCACGCTTCGCAGGCGGCATTATTGCCGGCTCCGCTGTCTACTTGAATGGCGGTGGTCCAAGTTGGCGATGCTGCGCTTGGATTCGAACTGCTGGTCAGGAAAATATGGGAGTTCGTGTGACCGGCCACGTCCGATTTAGTGAATACGAGATGAAGATTGCCGCCGCGATCGAGCGCGAGATTTGGAAATACTCCGCGAGCGGTTGTGCTGGCTGGGCCGGTGTAGGCCGTCGTAATGTTCCAACTCGCGCCGCCATTCGTTGAGCTCGCTAGTTTAACGGTGTTGACCGCCGCGTTCGGAATGTACGCCGTGTAAAGATTTCCGTTGTAAGGATCGACAACGAGATTGCTCTCGACATTTACCTGATCGAGCGGTTGCGCCGCCGTGATTTCAACCAGTGTTGGAAATGTTTTCCCGCCATCAGTCGATTTCGTCATGAACAAACCGATGCTGCCGGGCGGCCGGGTGAGCGCAGTCGTTGCGAACGACATGTAAACGGTTTGCGGCCCATATGCGGCGACCCATTGTCGATCGTCCGACACGATGTCCGCGCCGGCCGGATTCACTTCCCATTTCTGACCCGGAAACACGCCGCCGGTTCCGCCGTCGTAGGAAGAGGAGAAGGTGATGTTGCCCAACCATAAACTCGAAACGTACAGATAGCCGCCGGTGGAAACGTCGATTTGATCGTCGCCCCCGCCGAGCGCGGCGCATTGCACTACTGGCGGATTGCAATGGTCCTGCGCGCCGTCCGGCTGACCCATGTAAACGAAGCTGGTTCCTTTGTTGTTCGATTTCCAAAAATCGGTTCCGCCGGGTACGCCTTGGATCGCGGTCGCGTAGATCGTACCAAAAATATCGATCGTGATTTCGGGTTCTGCGTCAGCCTGATAAAACGCCGGGCTTGGCGGATGACCGGTTAATTCAAGCGGCGCGGTAAAGGTGAAATTGCCATTCGTGTAAATGGGAACGCTCGGGCTGACGCTCTGTTTCGAGATCGATTTGTTCGGAGCGCGTCTTTGTCGCGCGATTGCGTCGGATAAAAAGAGTCCGATGACGGCAATGACAAGCAGTGTAACCAATGCGGACCAACGGAAGTGCGGTGTTTTCATTACGATTTTTTTTGGTTGAAAGTGGAATGTTTTCTGGTGCCAGGGGAATCGTTAGGTCGTGTGGAAATAAAAACTGCGCTGACCTTGCGGGTCAGCGCAGTTTTCCATGAAGAACTTTGGTGGGAGTTTTAGCCTTTGCGGCGCGCGCGCAGCATCGTCAGACCCACGGAACCCAGTCCGCCCAATCCCAAAAGCGACAATGTCGTCGGCTCCGGAACCACCGTGAGCGTGAACGTCGCTTCGGACACGAGGTGGTGCGTGTCGGTCGTGTCACTGAGTTCGGAGTCTTTCCCCGCTCCACCGCCAAGGGTAGTCATGATCGTGTACGTGCCCGCGGGAGTGGATGGATCCAGAGAAAAACCCAACGTGGAAACTTTGTAAGTGCCCGCTGGCTTGTCCTGTGTGTAGGTCGGAGGATTGGTCGTGAAATCCTGCTGCGATGTTGCGCCCAGGTCTCGGTTTTCTGTCGTGAATCCCGAGTCGGCGCCGGTCGTCGTGTTGAAAGGAGTTAGGCCCCCGGCCTGGCTCGGATCAGTCCACGTAAAATAACTTTCGCTCGTGATTGAAATATGAGAAGCGAGAGCCGTCGGCACTTGGAGCCAATAAGACAATCCACGGCCGGTATAACCGGTGAAGGTCGCATACACATCGAGGCTGAAAACACTCCCCGGCGAGACCGTCAGCGACGTCTGGCTCGTGCTGCCCGATTTGTAAAGATTGATGCTCGAGTTGGGGTCGGTCGCGTCTGGATTGATCGGCTCGATTTGGGCGCCGTTGTCACTCACAGGGTCGATCGGATCGATCATTACAGTGGCGAAAGCACTCGAGATCGACATCAGGACTGGGATTAATGCGCTGACGATTGTCTTTTTCATTTGTTGTTTCTCTGGATTTAGTTGGCTGGAAGTTTTGGCTTGGGCTGCAATATGGTTGCTGTGAAATCGGAGTGCTGGTCACTGCTGGATGCCACCACGAAAGAAATATTTCGTGACAGCTCGGCGTAGCGGCAGAAGAAGCATTTCATCCCTTTGAGCAGTGTTTCGAAACCAACTCTTTTCGTCCGCAGTTGTAGGAAAAAATGGGGTGTTATGTCAAGCATATTAACTATGGCGCGTATGACGCGCCGCTTGCGGTGACCGCCGGTGAAACGAAACCGGACCTCGGTGCTGGCCAGCGCAAAACAAGCCGACCGGAGCGCTTCAGGCGGGCTGGACGTGAGATCGGCCGTGCGGCCTCGTTCTCCTCTGGTTCGACCGCTGCTTTGCATCGGCGTTTCGGAGGTAAACACGCTCCCGCGGGAAGGCGAACTCCCACGTTTTCAGTCGCTTTTGCGGGTTCCGGTTTCATCTTGCGAGCTACTTCGGAAGCTGGGGCTACAGTGGATGTATCGTACCTAACTTTTTTAGTGACTACGGCATTCTCAGGCCGAGCGTCCGTCAGGCATTTGCGCGAAATCCCCACCTGATCCCTTACGGCAGTGCGGTTCCGGACTTGCCTTTCACGATCGAGATATCCGCGCTATCCAGAAATCCGTCGACGTTGGCATCATCCCGGAAATTGTTTTGCCCGACCGGCGCACCGGATTGTCCTTTAACCTGCGAAATGTCCGCCGAATCGACAAAACCGTCGGCGTTAGCGTCGCCAATGAGGAAGTTGACCGGCAATCGCACATCACCGGGAGTGGATGGGCCGTCGGTGACACCATGCAACGTGACCGCGCAGCGCGACGCGTTTGGAACACCGCTGAGATCAATGATCAGCTGATTCCCGGACGGGGTAGTGCCGGTGACCGTGCCGCAAGTCGTGTCTGCGCCAGTGAAAGTAACAGGCGCGCTAAATGTCACCACGATTTGATAGTTGCCACTGGGTCCGCCAGAGCGCGGTTCGATTCCGGTGCCGGTCAATGGAAGATCGACATCGAATGTGCCGGCATCGCCATGAACCTTGCGCGACACGACGTCGAGAATTGGTACCGAGCTTGGACTGACACACTGCGGAAATTTGAAACTGCCAATACGTGTGTGCCAGTTAACATTGATTAAGGAGGGCGTCGGATTCGTCGGCGCATATTCTTGGGTGTACCAGAATGTGCAGTCGTCGTTCGGATCGACGGTAAGATCGCTATAGTCACCCCAACGGTTGAGCGGAAATCCTTGAATTCCGAGCCCAGCAAACATGACCGATTCGCCCTGCGCGAGATCGTTCAACGGATCGGTGGAAAGACGGCCAGCGTAATGAATGGATGGATAATAATTGGGTCCACTCGCGCTGTAACCAATGGCGATGTCACCGCTGTGATCCATCGCCGCACTGCCCATCCACCGCCAAAGTGGATTCGTCGGATCGAGTGGAGCAAAAGTACTTTGCTGATAGATCGTGGGTGTCCTGCTCAGGTTTCGCACCTCGTACCAACGCAATCCCGTTCGGCTGGCACCGGTCGGTGTGTCAGCCGAGGTTACTACCGTGTGGTGAACAACCATTGATTCGTGATCGCCGAAATTGCGATAGGTCACGCGAAACATTGTGCGATCGCCGAGCGTATCGAGTGTTGCCGCATTCACGCCCGGAACGATTTTCTCTGGTACGCAATTCGGTCCTTCACCGTAAACACATTGCGCCGGAACAAAGTTAGCAATCGGAACCTGGAAGTCCGGATGACCGGCCGCCGCGGTGTATAAACCGCCTCCGACTGCAACCGGAATGCCCGAGCCAGTTCCGAGCGTCGAATTTTCCGGGTGGTCCCAATCGACATGAAATTTCCACATTACTAAAACCGCGGAACTGTTCGTCGGATCCGGCGTGCTCGGTAAAGCATCGACTTCGACAATATAATTTGGCGCACCGGCCGGTGGCGGCAGTTTCCCATCGAGGTTGGTCGGATTTTGGCCGCCCGGAATATAAGCAGCGCCAATCGCGAGGTTCGATGAATCGAACCAAATGAAACGCGCTGGCTGTCCCGCCAACATCTTCGCGCGCTCAAAGGCGAACTCACCGGCGCCGGAGTTTGTCTCCTGGCCGCTCGGGAATTCGTTGGTTGTCATATAGTACGCATCCGGCCAAACACCGATCTTCGGGTAATCGTGAAAAACGGTCGTACTCTGATCGAACTCGTAGGCATAGTAAGTCCCAGTTGGATCGGGGCTGGTAGAAATCGCGATACATTGGGCGTAGCTTGGCGCGGCCGACGCAATGAATTGGCTAATTAGCCAACGATCAGCGAGTTGATCGTAAACTACGATCGGATCGCCGTCGTTGTTGACCGAGCACTCACCCGACGACCAGAGATTCTTGATTAGTGTTGGACCGGAAATCATCGCGCCAGTCGCCTTGTTAAAAACTGCAAGCGCGCTGTTCACCATCTGCACGTAATGATTCGGGCCGACCGCGCCGTCGGTGTCGGGAGGCAAACAACCGCCGCAACCTTGGGAAATGTTCATGCCTTCAAAATTCGCGCCGACCGCCGGCATGGTTGAGGCCGCGACCGCGGTTTGGAGCACTGGATCCTGGATCCCGGGAATGTGCGTCTGCCTTCCGACTAGTTGTCGTTCCGTGTCACCGATGTCAGTTTGCGAGGTAACAATCTGTGCAGTTGTCGGAAGATCGGCCAGCGGAGCTGAAACAACTGGAGCAACTCCGTACGACGACACCGATTTTTTCGTAATTCTTCGTCCAGAGAGCCTCGAAGCAGTCGCTTCCGAAAAACTGAGGACTGCCATCAAAGCTGCAGCGAGAAAGAGCATGCCGCCCACTAGCACACGGGGCGTAAGGATTCCGAACCTGCGAGTTTTGTTTTTCATAAAGGATCAGCGAGTTTTTTAAAAGTTCAGCGCGCAGACTCAGTCGTTGAATCGGAACTCGCCCGGAAGATGGCCGCATTGGCGCGGCACATTTCGCGATTTGCGCTGACTCCTCCTAAGGTTGTTCGATCAAGGCAATGCAGTTCCCGATTTGCTCTTCACCGCCGAGATATCGGCACTGTCGAGAAAACCGTCCGCATTGATGTCTTCGCGGAAGTTATCAGAGCCTTCTTCGCCGCTGACGGGTTGTCCGGACTGCGATTTGGTTTGACTAATGTCGGCTGAGTCAACGAAACGATCACCATTCGTATCAGCGATCAGCACTTTGAGCGGAACGGAAACATCCGCGGATGCACCGCCCGCACTCGCGCCGACCAAAGTAATTGTCGTGACCTGCGCGTTTGGAACGCCGGTCAGATTTACGGTGACGACGTTACCAACATTCGAACTACTGGCCACGCTGCCCGCGCTCGTTGTGATGGATGAAAACGTGACCGGAGCGGCGAACGACATCACGACCTGATAACTGCCAGGCGCACTGCCGCTGCGACATTCGATCCCGCCGTTTTGATCCTCCGGAACGAGGCTCACGTCGAAAGTTCCAGCTGCTCCGTGAACTTTGCGTGAGACCGCGCTCACAAGAGTCGGCACCGGCGCGCAGGAATTATTGCCGGCGAGAATATAACTGTTGTCGCTTGTAATGTCGGACGCGTTGTTCTGCGAACGCTGTCCGGGATCCGGGCGATTGAAGTAAGTTCGCACGTTTAATCCCGCCAGTCCGGTGTTCGCGGTGTACTTCGTCGGGCCGCCATCGATGGTACGGAATTTCTGATTCGTGATGACGATCTGGATTACTCCGGTGAGCGGATTGTAACTCGAGCCAACATCGGCATCGCCCTTCTTAACCGGCGTGTTCGCGTTTGGATCTTGCGGAATCGGTGGAATGCCAGTGTTCAAAGGCACACCGAACTTGCCGTATTCGAAACTCGGCACACCGGTCGCGTCAGTCCGCATCGCGACATACATGCGATCGACACTCGTATCGTTGGGATCGTTGATATCGCTTCCCGGGCTTGATTGGCGGTTCCACACAATCAACCACTGGCTGTTCGGCGGCGCCATTCCGAGTGTGCTCGGCGCGACTTGAAGCGTGAAATAGAGTTTGTCACCGCCGACGATGAACGGTTCGGCGATGAACAATTCTTTCACGTTCACGCTGCCATCGATCGGCGTGTTTTGTCCGGAGTCGTCGTCACTGCCGTCCGGAAGCAAATCGTTGACCGCAAGAATTCCCGGCAACACACACGGCGTTGGCGGAGGCGTGGGTGATGGATTGAAGCCGTCGCAATAAGGTCCTTCGCCCTTCGAGTTAACTGCCGTTACGCGATAGAAATCTTTTGTGACATCGGTGCTGAACCCGGAGCCGTCGTGGAAATTCGGCACGTTTGTTGTGCCGATGAGCGTGAACGTTCCCGCTGGGTCAACGCGCCGGTAAACTTTATAGGCGGTGATTGTCGATCCACCGTTGTCCGGCGCCGGCCACGAAAGCTCGATCGCGGACTGCGTTCCATTCAGATAACCGCTCAACTTCGGCGCGCCGGCCAACACTGGTTCCACTGGATCGTAGGCCGAGAACATGCGCAGGCCGCCTGATTGGCGTGAGATCGTCGCCTTCGCCGTAAAAGAATTCGGCGGACCATTCACGCAACTCGCGATGCAGCCATCTTCCCAACCAACAAGAACGCGGCCGCGCTTGTCGATCGTTGCGTCAAAGAAATCGAGGAGATTGCGGCAAGTGCTGTCTTGGCAAATCGGTCCGCGTTGCACCGGATCGTTAGGCGTGACGTTCTGGGTCGTCCACGTTTGTCCGCCGTCGAACGTAGTCGCAATGAACAAATACCAGTCGCCATCAAACAGAGTCGGATCGTTGTTGCCGCCACCGGTGTGATCTTCGACCGGACTACAACTCGCGCAATCTGCGGTCGTCGTTCCATAAAATGCGAACGCAGCACGGTCCCCATCGCCCGCTACCACTGCCGGGAACACGATGTTCTTGATTCCAAGTTGCGCGCCCACATCAATAGGCGTCGACCAAGTCACGCCTTTGTTGTGCGATACAGAAATTTTCGCCGGCGTTCCGGTTTTGCCGCCGCCGTAATTCGCAACGCTTTGGAGACCCATATAAACCGTGCCATCGGTCGCGATTCCGATTGACGGGTCCCATTCACCGGAACCTTCGCCGCCGGCATTTGTGATCGGCCGGATGTGCCAAGTGATTCCATTGTCCTCAGAGACAATTGCGGAAGCGTTTCCGCCTAACAGAATCGGCACGCCGCCTACCGAACAAGCTGTGTCGGGAACGTAAACCGTTCCATCCGGTGCGACTTTGATGTGTCCATGCAACCCAAC
>QHOZ01000207.1:10802-11951 GCA_003219495.1 Verrucomicrobiota bacterium
TAAACTGCGTGCGGATAGCTGGGCGTGACGGCCGGAGTTGGGGCCGCGTATGGTCCGCTGCCAATTGTTTCATGATCGAAACCGGCCGGAGCGCCAGCGCCTTGGCTCGGTGAGAACGAATCGCCGTCATTGTCCGTCACGTCCGTTGTCGCGCCGGCCTGACTTTCTTCCTGCGTCACGAACGTTCGACCGGTCGTGTGATTGGTGTGGAGAATCGGATCCCCGACTGCGCGCGGTGTCGCCGCTAGCACGAGCGGTTTCTTTTCCCACAAATCCTTTGCCGGCGACGAACAATCATCAAACGTGACTCGAAGCATTTCGTTTAAAAATCCACCGTAATAATTTGCGGTTCCGCCGTTTGGAATTGGGCCGTTGCTGTTCGCGAACGTTTGATTTGTTCGGACGACGTTTTCGCTCAGCCAATTTGATCCGATGGAAGGTTCGCCGGCATCTTCGCCAAATCCCTGAGGCGCTTGATAAGTTTGGTAACGCGGCGAACCCGGAGGAAGCGGAGTCGGCGACGGCGTCGCGGTCGGGTTTGGCGTCGGAGTGGGCGATGCGCCCTGCACGCTGGCCGAGCCCGAGTAAGCCCCGTTTGGTAATCCGTCGGTCAATGCCGAACCGACCACTGGACCGTTTGGTCTTCCACCCGCATGTGAGCCCGCGACTTTATGCACCACCACATCCAAGTCCGAACTCCCGGTCCAATTAATTGAGACCAGCGCAGTTTTGCCCGTCCAATCGGCCGGTGTTCCAGAAAGGGTCAGGGTATAGACGTCGCAATTGGTTCCATCCACGCACGCGAGCTCATCGACTTCGTTAGCCGCGGTCATCGTACCGGTCCAATTTTGCGTCGGGCCTCCTGGATTGAGCGTCCCTGAATTTGGGAGCGAGGCGGGGTTCACGACCTGTCGGAAGTTGGCCGTGACTTTTTCGGTGCGCTGTGTCCGCGTGGTTTGCTTACGCTGGCTGGCTGATGTCGTGGAAAGCGCGAGCAGGACAAACGCGCTCGTAAATAAAATCGCGCAAACGATGCGGGAACTTTTTTTGAGGATGGTGCTCATGATTTTTACCTAGCGAGTAATTTCTAAGGAAACGGAAACGCGACCGAACTCGGCCTTACTTTCTCTGCGAAAGCTCAAATCGAGA
>QHOZ01000208.1 GCA_003219495.1 Verrucomicrobiota bacterium
CGCTGCCGTATCTCGATATTCTCTGGCGCGCACGCGAACGCTTCGGGAAACCGACCGCGGTTTATCACGTCAGCGGCGAATTCGCGATGGTCAAAGCCGCCGCAGCGAAAAAAGTTTTCGACGAGCGCGCGGCCGTTTTGGAGATCATGACCTCGATCAAACGCGCCGGCGCCGACATCATCGTCACCTACTGGGCGCGCGAGCTCACCAAGTGGATCAAAGAGTAACCAGCCGCAACGGCGAAACCGAAGCGCATGCGCGCCTGAAGCGACTCGCCTTGCTCTTCGCGCAACAAAACGGCTACACCGCGTGCGCCACGGAAGTTTCATTGCCACGTTGTCGTTACCGCGCCGACGTCGCAGCTTATCGTCCCGCAAAATCTTCCTCTCAATCTTCGTCGTTGTCTGTCGGAACAACTGCCGTCTTCGAATGTAAACAATGCCTTGTCGATCTTCGCCGATTGGGCCGCGGTGCACGCACTTCGACCCGCACAATTTCGGCGCGATCGAGCATCGCGGTTACAAACAAGTCCTCCGGCAAACGCGCGCGCTCCAAAACCGTTTATTCGACGGCGCGAAATTTGAAACGCTGCTTCGCTATCGCTGCGCGAACCTGTTCTTTCTCGTTTTATCCGAGGAATGTTTTCGCGAATCGGAAATTCCGGTCGGCTGGGGCGCGCTCGTCGAGACGAACGGCGACCTCATCCTCGCGCGCAAACCGGTTTGGCAAGAGACCGCCGCCGATCAGAACCTGCGCGTCCTCGAGCGGATCGCGCGCGCGGCGACGCGTGTACTAAATAAGAACGCCGGCATTACGCCGGCGTTCTCGAATTTGTAGTTGTTTGTTTCTCGCGATCTTAGCTGAGCTGCAACGCATCCAGCGTCGGCTCGTCAATGACCTCCGTCACCATCAGGCCGTGATCGGCTTGATAATCTCTGACCGCCTGCCGCGTTAATGGTCCCAGCAATCCGTCCACTTCGCCCGTGTAATAACCCATGTCTTGGAGCTCGGCCTGCACATCCGCGATCACGCGATCCGGTGGCTCGGCACGATGACCGACATAGATCGGAGCGTCGTACGCATAATACTGTTGGCGCTGATCGTATCCCCACGCCGGATACCAGTATCCGTTGTTGAAGAAGTAATAGCCGCCCGCGATCAGCTCGACTCGCGGATAACGCGAGTGATACCAACCCTGATCATGCCATTCCGGATGATAGGAACGGTACACTTCGTACTGCGGACCCTGCCATTGTTCGACGTTTTGAATCCGATAGTTCTGATTAAAGGTTACCGGCGGAGCCACATTCGGCTTCGGCTGCGCTTTGAAACTCGTGTGTTGTTGTTTGATCTGCTGAAGTTTCTGCGTCTCGACACGTTTGCCGCCTCGGCCAACGTTCTTTTCCGCGATTTGTGCGTTACCACCTGTCGTTGCCGCGGTGTTCGTTGTCGTCGCCGCGCTTGTTCCAGCTGCAACTGAAGCGGTCGGCGCCGGAGTGGTACCTGTCGCAGCATTCGCTGCCGCGCCCGCTGCTGCTGCGCCTGCGCCTGTCACTGGTACTGATGCCGACGGTTGCGCGTTAGCTGCTGCTTTGCCGCGCTTACCTTTTTTGCCCATCTGCTCAGTCACGCTCGGTGCTACGGTCGCGCTCGCACCTGCACTCGCTCCGGTTCCAGTAGCGGCCGCATTCGCATCCGCGTTCGCTTTCGCGTTGCGTCCCTTGCGGCCTTGTTTGCCACCGGTCTCAGTTGTCGCTGCGGCATTCGTTTCCGTTCCCGCTGCATTTGCGTTCGCTTCCGCTTTCCCACCGCGACCGCGTTTCCCACCGCCACCCTGCGTTTCAGTGCCACCGGTCGTCTGATTCGCGCCGGCACCCTGCGTGGTTTGTTCGGTCTTTGCCGCTTTGCCACCCTTTTTCGCGTTCGGCGATTCCTGCGTTTCCGGCGTTGGCTGCGCGATAACCGCGCCCGCCCATGCCAGAGTGCACCCTATTACTAAAGTCATTATTGTTTTCATGTTGTCGTATAAGTAATTCGTTCAAGACTTGGTCGTTAGCCGTCTCGCCGGTATTCAATCTAATCCTCCCGTTTCTCGCTCTTGCGCACCCCCCTTTCGTTTCGCTACCGCGGCACTACGCGCAATTCCACTCCCGCCTGCGAACAACAATGCTTCTCAACCTCTCAACTGGTCAACGTATCAACTTCTTCAAGCGCATGTCACTCGTTACTGCTTTTGGCTTCGACATCGACGGCACGCTGATTGATTCCAACGAGCTCCACGTTCAATCCTGGGACCGCGCCTTTCGCCATTTCGGGAAAACATTTCCGCCCGAGGAATTGCACGCGCAGATCGGCAAAGGTTCCGATCAGTATTTGCCCGAATTTTTAACCAAGGAGGAGATCGAGCGTTTCGGAAAACAGCTCGATGAGTATCGCTCGAAAGTTTTCCGGGAAGAATTTCTGCCGAAAGTGAAACCGTTCCCGAAAGTTCGCGAGCTGTTCGAGCGTATCCGCGACGATCAAAAGCGAATTCTGCTCGCCAGTTCCGGCAAACAAAAAGACACCGACCATTACATCGATCTGCTCAAGATCGACAAGTTCATCGAAGGCTGCACTTCGGGCGACGAAGCCGGCCGGTCCAAACCCGCGCCCGACATCTTCACCGCGTGCATCGACAAATTTCATCTCGAGCGCAAGGAAACGCTCGTCGTGGGCGATACCCGTTGGGACGTTGAATCGGCCGGGCGCGCAGGTTTACGAACAATCGGCGTGACCTGTGGCGGAACGGACGCCTCCCTTCTGCGCGCTGCCGGCGCTATCGCCGTCTATATAGATCCCGCGGATTTGCTCGCGCATTACGACGAGCTTTCGAATCTCTGAAATTGGGCCGCGGTGCACGCACTTCGACCCGCAATTCCGAAGTACACTTGAGGTGTATTCATGATTGTCGATCCAACAATGCCGAAAATTAAACCGCAGAAGGGTTTTCTCCGGTTCGATCGCGTATTTAACGACGCCGTGCGTTCGAACAAAATGTCCGCGGTCGTCCAAGTACTGTTGCGCATCCCGCTTCCGGGAACAAAGGCGCGCCGTACCGCGCGTAAGATTTTGGCCGAGCGGCCACCCGAGTCCTGATCGGTTATCGTCCTCCGGATCTCGCCTTAACCGCACACTAGCGAGTTGCTTTTTCAGCTGTTTTTTTTTGCACGCTCAGCTAGTGTCGCAAAAGCGAATCAGAAGCATGAGACTACTTAAGGCGCGCGGTATTCGTGGTGATGGCGGCGGACCAGCCGTCGTGGCGATCGTGGTAATCTTTGTGATCGTTATTGCGGTCGCATTCTTCATGTTTGGCGGCCAATTCTTCGGCGGGGGCGGAAGCAAGAAAGTGGACGTCGACGTCAAAGCGCCGGTCCCGACAAAATCACCGTAAGCGGCAAGTAGGAATTATGAATGAAGAAGGAAGAATCCCGAACCGTTCTTAATTCTTAACTCTGCCTTCATCCTTCGCGCGACTCCCAACTGGGGTGCGACGAACGATCGCAGTTCATGAAAAATGGTAAAGCTCCCGTGAGGGTGGGAAAGTCGCGCGTGCACGGCCGCGGTGTTTTTGCGAAGCAACCCGTTCCCGAGGAAACAGACGACCAAAGCACTTATTACTTCGGCCTCGATAACGAAAAGGAAGTGATCGATCCCGCGATCGGCGGCAATGAAGCGCGCTTCATTAATCATTCCTGCGATCCGAACTGCGAAGCGCGCGAAGACGACCGCGAACGCGTTTTCATCCACGCCTTGCGCAGTATCCAGCCGGGCGAGGAACTCTTTTACGATTATCGACTCGTGGTCGATGCGCCGCGCACCAAAGAACTCGAAGAAGAAGCGCCCTGTCACTGCGGAGCAAAAAAATGTCGCGGCACACTGTTGGAACCGAAAAAAAGGAAGAAGTAAGCGGTTCGCAAGGCGCGAACTTTACGGCGGAAGGCCGCCGCTCAGCGGCAATCTAGAAATATGGGAACACTTTCGCCAAACTAGCGGGAGCGTAAGTGCGCGAGCGCGAAGACGCGCGTCGGACTAGGAAGCCGGCGACGCGGTTTGGGAAACCGAGCGTCTGCTTTACGCGGTTCGCCGCATTCGTTGGCTGAGAATTGCAATCACGCAAATCCCCGCCACACCAAATCCCCAATCGCGTTCAGGGACCGGATCGTAAGTTAACGATCCCAAACCGATCGCTTGCGTGCCAAGTCCGGCATCGCTGTTCGACCAGTCGAATGAAAATTGCGTGATCGGTCCGGCGAAAGTGATGTTGATCGTTCCCTGGTTCGACGCGTTGTTCGCGTTCGCGGTACCGAGTATCACCGTGCTGAGACCCGTCCCCGTGATCGTATTGTAGCCGGGCACCGCACTCGTAACGGAAGTCGCGCAGCCGCCGACTCGAGTTTGGTAAAACACGAGGCCGCTCTTCCTCTCCCACTTTCTACTTTCTACTTTCTACTTTCTACTTTTTAGCTCCCTTCTCCCGAAACATCTTACGCGTAGATTTTCAGCGGGAATCGATCTACCGGCGGATGCATTTTCAGGAAGACGACATCACTTCGGTCTCGACGAACGATCCCACACCCGTTTCGCCCGCCGACGATCCTTCACCATCGCGGTCGCGCTTTCACGAGCTAATGCGCCGGCCTTTCGATGTTCGATCGATCGCGCTCACTGGCCTCTTCATCCTCGCGCTTTTTTACACGATGTATTTTATGCGCTCGGTTTTGCTCCCGCTGGTCCTGGCGCTGCTCCTTAGTTATTTGCTCAGACCGATCGTCCGGGCATACAAGCTCATCCATATCCCGGCACCGGTCGGCGCTGCGATTGTTTTATTAACGTTGGTCGGCGTCGTTGTTTACGGTCTCTCCTTTCTGGCCGCACCCGCGGCGGGCTGGTTGGAAAAAGCGCCCTATAGCCTTTCGCAGCTTCAATCGAAACTCATTCCGCTTCAGCAACCGCTCCAACAAGTCTCTAAGGCGAGCGGCGAGATTGAAAAACTTGCCGCGCCCGCCACTCCCGGCTCCAAATCGCCGGCGGTCGAAGTGAAAACCCATCCGATCGCCGACGTCCTTTATGTCCGCACGCCCGAAGTGGCCATGAGCGCGGTGCTGCTGATCATTCTCCTTTATTTTCTT
>QHOZ01000038.1 GCA_003219495.1 Verrucomicrobiota bacterium
ATGGTCACGCCGGATTTTGTCGGCCACACGTTTTTGGTCCACAACGGAAAGATTTTCAATTCCGTTTTCGTGACCGAGAACATGGTTGGACACAAGCTCGGCGAGTTTTCGGCGACGCGAATCTTTAAGAAGCACGGTTCGCACACGGCGAAGGTCGCGAAATAGTTGAGAATTTTTTTGGCAGTTAGTGGGTGCGTCGTCGCGGCCTCGGTCGCGCAGTCGCAAGGGAATAGTTCTTTGACAGAATCCAAAATCGAAAGCGCGGAGACGAAAGTCACCGCGGAGACGCTGCACGCGCAGAACGAAGAATTGCGCAGGCAATTGTCGATCCAGCAGGAATCGCTCAAGACTTTGACGGCGAGCCTGGCGGAATCGAACGCCGAAGCGGAAGTTTTCCGGCGCAAGTTCGCGGATTTGGATTCGCGAATGGAAGCGCTGGGGCTTGCGTCGGCGAGCAAAGATCGTGCAAAGCTCGAGCAACGATTGCTCGCGGCGGTGAGCGATCTTCGACTCGCGCAAAAGGAACGCGATCAATTGCGCGACCAGTTGCTCGGTTTAAACGAATCGCTGCTCCGCTATTTGCAAACGGTGCAAGGCGGCGATGCGCAGGCGCGCGCGGATGTGGAAGCGCAATTGCGTAAAACGAACGAGCTGGTGGGAAAATCAAAAGCTGCCAGTGCGAAAGAACCGCAAGCGAGTCTGATGGACGCGAGCGTGCTCAGCGTGAAGGACGAATGGTCGTTCGTGGTTGCAAACATCGGCGAGCAACAGGGCGTGAAAATTGGGATGCCGCTGCGCGTGATGCACGGCGAGCAGAAGATCGCGACGTTGCGCGTGGTGGATGTGCGTCAGCGGATTTGCGGAGCAGTGAGTGAGGATTCTGGGAAAGAAAAAATTAAAGTGGGCGATCGGCTCCAGGTCGATGCGTCCAAAGTGAGTTTAAAATAATGGAAGTTAGATCGATATATAAGTACGCGCGGATTTCGGCATTCAAGGTGCGGGAAGTCACGCGAGAGATCCAGGGACTGCCGGTTTCGGCGGCGCTGGACGTTCTCGCTTTCACGCCCAAGAAGGCCGCGTTCCTGATCAATAAAACGCTCAAGAGCGCGATCGCGAACGCCGAGAACAACGCGAACTTGAAAGTCGACGGCCTAATCGTGAAAGAAGCGGTCGTGGGCGAAGGTCCAACTTTCAAGCGAATGATGACGCGCGCTCGCGGAAGTGGCGCCCGGATCAATAAACGGACGAGTCACATTCGGATCATTTTGACGGACGAGAAACCGGCGACGGAACAAAAAGCCGCGGCCAAGAGTGACGGAAAATCGGCGACGGCTGAGAAAAAGCCGGCGAAGAAGAAGAAAAAGGCGAAAGCGGCGAAGAAATAATTTTATGGGACAAAAAGTTAATCCGATCGGATTTAGACTAGGCGTGAATCGCGACTGGCGTTCGCGCTGGTATGCGTCGCCCCAGGAGCTCCCTGACTTTCTCCACAGCGATTTGGAGATCCGCGCTTACGTGAAGAAGAAACTTCAGTACGCCGCGGTTGCGAAGATCGTGATCGAGCGCGCGTGGAATTCGATTCGCGTGACGATCCATACCGCGCGTCCCGGCATCGTGATCGGCCGCAAAGGCGCCGAGATCGAGAAGATGACGGAAGAGATTTCGAAGATGGCGGCGGGCAAGCAGATCAAGATCGACATCCAGGAGATCAAGACGCCCGAGCTCGATGCGCAATTGGTTGCCGAAAACGTCTCGCTCCAAATCGAGCGCCGAATTGCGTATCGCCGCGCGATGAAAAAAGCGGTGCAAGTGGCGATGGATTTTGGCGCGCAAGGAATTCGTTTGCGTTGCTCCGGCCGATTGAACGGCGCGGAAATTTCGCGCTCGGAATGGTATCGCGAAGGCAAAGTGCCGCTGCACACATTGCGCACCCCGATCGATTACGGATTTGCCGAAGCGAACACGGTTTACGGAAAGATCGGCGTGAAATGCTGGATTTGTAAGAAAGAAGAAGCGCCGCCCGAGCAGCGCCAGGAAGCGCCGCAACCACTACCGCCCGCGCCCGAACCAGCCCAAACCTAGGAAATTTTTATGCCGTTGATGCCCAAACGAGTGAAGTATCGGAAAACCCAGCGGGGAAGCCGCAAGGGGACCGCTTCGCGCAATTTGCGGATCAACTTCGGCGAGTTCGGTCTGCAAACACTCGAGCGCGCGTGGATCACGAACACGCAGATCGAAGCAGCCCGTGTTGCGTTGACCCGTAACATGAAGCGCAAAGGCAAACTGTGGATCCGGATTTTCCCGGATAAATCGGTCACCGGGCGTCCGCCGGAAACGCGAATGGGTAAAGGTAAAGGTCAGCCCGAGTTTTGGGTCGCGACAGTGAAGCCGGGAAATATTTTATTCGAGTTGGACGGTCTTCCGGAATCGATCGCGCGCGAATCGTTGCGGCTCGCGGCGGACAAATTGCCGGTGCGCACAAAATTTATCAGCCGCCACCATGTGGCTGCGGCTTAACGAATGATGAAAATCAAAGAGATAGCGGAGATGAGCACGGACGAGTTGCTGACGAAACGTCGCGACCTTCGTCAGGAGCGCTTGCATTTGCGTTTGCAACAGCAGAGCGGACAGCTCGAACAACCGAGCCGTTTGCGTTTTATCCGCCGCGACGTGGCGCGGATCGAGACGGTGTTGTCTTCGCGCGATAAGCAGCCGCAAGCTGCGGCCGCGGAAGAACCGAAAACGAAGAAGAAGAAATAATTTATGGCCGAAGAAGCACAAGATCGACAATCGACCGCGGCACCGCCGCCGTTGCCGACGAAATACACCCGCGCGGCGCGGAAGACCCGCGTGGGCGAAGTGATTTCGGACCGCATGAACAAGACGATCGTTGTGCAAACGACGAATCGCGTGCCGCACCCGAAGTTCGGCAAGATTGTGAAACAGATCCGGCGATTTTACGCGCACGACGAGGAGAACAAGGCCAAGACCGGCGACACCGTGCGGATCATGGAGACGCGGCCGCTGAGCAAATTGAAACGCTGGCGATTGATGGAGGTCCTCCAGAAGTAATTTTTATGGTGCAAATTCGATCCAGACTTGAGGTTCGGCGTGATCGGTAAGGCGACGCTCTATGCCGGGATCGGCGACGTGATCACCGCGAACGTGAAAGAAGCGAGCGCGACCGGCACGGTGAAGAAGGGTGAAGTCGTGCGCGCGGTTTTGGTTCGCACTCGTCAGCCGATTCGGCGCGAAGACGGATCGTTATTGCGCTTCGATAACAACGCGATCGTCATCATCGACAAAGATCTCAATCCGCGCGGCACGCGCATTTTCGGTCCGGTTGCGCGCGAACTGCGGGATCGAAATTTCATGAAGATCGTTTCGTTAGCTCCGGAGGTGTTATGAGCCGGTTTAAGTTTCACGTTAAGAAAGGCGACAACGTCGAAGTGATTTCGGGGAACTTCAGAGGGTCGCAGGGCAAAGTGCTCGAGATTCGTCCGCGCAAGAAGCAGGTGCTGGTCGAAGGCGTGCGTATTATTAAGAAGCACCTCCGCAAGTCGGAAGACAATCCCCATGGCAAGATCGCCGAACGCGAAGGTCCAATTCACATCTCGAATGTGAAATTAATCGAAGAAGAGAAGCAGGGCGAGAAGAAGAAGGCCAAGACGAAGCCGAAGAAAGAATCTGAGAAGAAGGCGGCGTAATGGAAAACGAATTTTACAAACACTACAAAGATCGTGTCGTGCCCGCGTTGAAGGAGCGCCACAAGTACAAAAACGTCCACCAGATCCCGAAGATCGAGAAGGTGGTCGTGAACACGTCGGTCGGTTCGCAGGCTGATCTCAAGCAGGCGATGGACGAAGCGAAAGCGGAGTTGGCGTTGATCACCGGCCAGACGCCGGCGGAAACGCGTTCGAAGAAAAGCATCGCGAACTTCAAATTGCGCAAAGACCAGATCATCGGCGCGAAAGTGACGTTGCGCGGCGATCGCATGTACGAATTTTTGGAGCGCTTGATCAAAGCCGCGCTGCCGCGCATCCGCGACTTCCGCGGAGTGTCGCCGCGTGCATTCGACGGCAATGGCAATTACACGCTCGGCGTTTCCGACCAATCGATTTTCCCCGAGGTTGAGCTCGATAAAATTAAGCGCAACATCGGTTTTGATGTTACTATTGTGACCAGCGCGCGCACCGACGAAGAGGCCAAGTCGCTCTTGAGCGAAATGGGGATGCCCTTCGCCGATCGCGCAAAGAAGCCCGCTCCGTCGGCGCCGTCCCCTAACGAACCGGCCGAAAAAGCCGCTTAGATTTCATGAGTACTGTTACAGATCCAATTGCAGATTTGCTTGCTCGCATGCGCAATGGCGCGCGCGCGCAGAAGCTCGAAATCTTTGAGCCGTACTCGAAGGTAAAAGCCGAAGTCGTTCGGATTTTTAAAAACGAAGGCTACATCGCGGATTACGAAGTTGATACCAAAGCGGCGCATCCGCGAATCAAGATCACGAACAAGCTGGTTGATCACACGTGCGCGATCACCGGGTTGAAGCGCGTGAGCAAGCCCGGTTTGCGGCGATATGTTGGCGCCGACGAAATTCCGCGCGTGCTCGGCGGAATGGGCACCGCGATTCTCTCAACCTCGCGCGGCGTGATGTCGGGCCGAGAAGCCAAGAAACAAAAGGTCGGCGGCGAATTGCTCGCCTACGTTTGGTAAATTTTTATGTCGCGAATCGGAAACAAACCCGTCGGCATTCCAGACAAAGTCAAAGTCAATATTGACGATGACGGCGGCGTTTCGGTCGAAGGACCGAAGGGCAAGCTGAACTGGAAATTGCCAAGCGCAATCAAAGCGAGCGTGAAGGACAACAGTCTTTCGCTCGTGCGCAGCGCCGAGACGCGAACGGTCAAAGCACTGCACGGACTTTCGCGCGCTCTCATGCACAACATGGTCGTGGGCGTGAGCGAGGGTTTTACAAAAAATCTCGAGATCGAAGGCGTTGGTTTCAAGGCGGCCGTTCAGGGTCAGAACCTCAATCTCAGTCTCGGATTTTCGCACCCGGTCCTGTTTCCGATTCCGAAGGACATCAAGGTCACCGTCACCGACAACACCAAGATTTCGATCCAGGGCGCGGACAAGAAAACGGTCGGCCAGGTCGCGGCCGATATTCGCCGGTATTACCCGCCCGAGCCTTACAAAGGCAAAGGCGTTCGTTATGCGGGTGAACAAATTCGCCGCAAGGAAGGCAAAACGGTTCAATAATTTTTATGGCGACGTTTAATCGAAAGACAGCCCGGCAGCGGTTGCACAAGCGAATCCGGAAAAAAGTTTCCGGGACCGCCGCGCGTCCGCGATTGTCGATCTTCTTTTCGGGGAAGCACGTTTATGCGCAGGTCATCGATGATGATGCGGGCAAAACGTTGATTGCAGCGTCGACCGCGGAGAAAGCTTTGCTCGGCAAAAACAAACCGGCGGCGAATCGGGCGAGCGCGGAAGTGATCGGCAAAGCGATCGCGGAACGCGCAAAGGGAAAGAAGATCGAAAACGTGGTCTTCGATCGCGGCGGATTTCAATATCAAGGCAAAGTGAAAGCGCTGGCAGACGCGGCGCGCGAAGGTGGATTAAGGTTTTAATTTCATGGCAGCACAAGGAGGACATCGAGGACGACAGGATCGCGGAGCCGACAAAGCTCCGGCGCAAAAAGGCGACACGACTGAGAAAGTCGTGTTCATCAATCGTTGCGCCAAGGTTGTGAAGGGCGGACGACGTTTCAGCTTCAGCGCGCTGATTGTCGCCGGAGATCATGACGGCTCAGTCGGCGTCGGATTTGGAAAAGCGAACGAAGTTTCGGAAGCAATTCGCAAGGCGTCCGAGTCCGCGAAGAAATCGATGGAAAAAGTTTCTCTTCACGAAAACACGATTCCGCACGAGGTAATCGGTGAGTTCGGCGGCGGTCGCGTATTGTTGCGTCCGGCATCGCCCGGAACCGGCGTAATCGCCGGTGGCGGCGTGCGCGCGGTTGTCGAAGCGGCTGGAATTCGTGACGTGCTCGCGAAATCTCTCGGCTCGAGCAATCACGCGAACGTGGTGAAGGCGACAATCGAGGCGTTAAAATCTCTGCGGCGGAAAGACGAAATTTTCAAAGTGCGCGGAATCAAAGGCGGCGACGGTAAAGCCGCGCTCGCCACCGCAGTTACCCAGTCCCAATCATGATGCGCTTACATAATTTGCGTCCACGGCCGGGGGTGCGCCATCGCGTAAAGCGACTTGGTTGCGGCGAGAGCTCGGGTCATGGGAAGACGAGCGGCAAAGGGCATAAAGGCCAGAAGGCGCGCTCCGGTGGCAGTCTTCGTCTCGGATTTGAAGGCGGACAAATGCCACTTATCCGGCGTTTGCCGAAACGCGGATTTAACAATGCCGCGTTCCATAAAACTTACGCGATCGTGAATTTGGACGACCTGAACGAATTCAAAGCCGGCACGACGGTGAACGAACAGTCGCTGCGCGAATCGAAACTGGTGCGTGGCGATTTCGTCGGAATTAAAATTTTAGGCGACGGCGAATTGAAGCACGCGCTGACGATCGAAGCAGACAAAATCAGCGAATCCGCGAAAGCAAAGATCGAGAAAGCAGGCGGAACGGTGACAATGCGCGATCGCTCCGCGGAAAAAGCGGAGATGAAATCGGACGCGGCCGATCAAAGCACTGCGGCGGACGAAGCGAAGCCGAAGAAAAAATCGACATCGAAGTCGAAAACGACCGCGAAGAAGAAAACTTCGCGCAAGTAGAAGATGGTCTCGGCCTTCGTCAACACGCTCAAGATTCCGGAGCTGCGGCGTCGAATTCTTTTCACGCTCGCTTGCGTCGTGATTGTGCGCCTCGGTGCGGCCATTACTACGCCGGGGGTGAACGCAGCCGTGTTGCAGGAATGGTTTCGCACCGCACTCACTGACAAAACTGGCGGCCAACTTGCCGCGTTATTGAATTTATTCAGCGGCGGCGCGCTTGAGAATTGCGCGATCTTTTCTCTCGGTATCATGCCTTACATCAGCGCATCGATCATGATGCAGCTATTGTCGGCGGTGATTCCGCAGCTCGGAAGGCTCGCGCGCGAAGACGGCGGGCGGCAGAAGATCATGCAATACACGCGGTTCATGACCGTGGCTCTTTGCATTTTCCAAGGCTACCTCCTCGCGATTTCTTTCCAACATCCGGAAGCTTATCGCGTCGCGTTGCCTGGCATTTCGGAAACGATCCAGCGACTTAATATCCCGCTGGTAGACGACCAGGGATGGGTGTTTCGCGTTGTGACTGTAATTTCGCTCACCACCGGGACCTTGTTGTTGATGTGGCTGGGCGATCAAATCACCGAGCGCGGCATCGGAAACGGAATTTCGTTGATCATTACCATCGGCATTGTCGCGCGATTGCCCGCGGCCCTTGCCCAGGCGTGGAAAACATTCGTGCCGAGTGGCGGCAACGCGAGCCAGGTCAACCCGATGGTGCTCGTCTTAATGATCCTGTTTTTATTCCTGGTCATCGCCGGCGTCATCGCGATCACGCAAGGGGTCCGTAAAATCACCGTGCAGTATGCGAAACGCGTCGTTGGCCGGAAGCAATACGGCGGCAACACGCAATACATGCCACTCAAGGTGAATTATCCCGGCGTGATGCCGATCATTTTCGCGTGGGCGCTCTTGTTGTTCCCTAACCAAATCGTGAGCTGGGCGTTCCCGAATAGTCCCACCGCGCGACAAATTTCCGAAATGCTTTCCGTCGGCTGGCTTCATTACGTCGTTCTTGCGGCGATGATTTTCTTCTTCAGTTATTTCTGGGTCGCGACGCAATTCCAGCCATCGCAGATTGCGGACGATCTGAAAAAATACGGCGGCTATATTCCTGGCGTGCGTCCGGGAAAACCGACCGCGGACTTTCTCGATTTTACAATGACGCGTTTGACTTTCGCGGGCGCAATCTTTCTAACTTTGATCGCAGTCTTGCCGAGTCTGTTGAGCCAGGGTCTTCACGTGCCGCAAGTGACGGCGCAATTTTTCGGCGGCACGAGTTTGTTGATCATGGTTGGCGTGATGCTCGACACCATGCGGCAGGTTGAGACGCATTTGATACAGCGACATTACGACGGATTTCTACGCAAAGGTCGCGTACGCGGCGGGTTCACCGGCCGCTCCGCTTATGTTCGCGGCGAAGCGGCGGCGCAACGCACGCTCATGTGGCTTTATGTTGGCATCGCCATCATCGTCATCGGCGGCGTGGCGGCGTTTTTAGCATCGAAGTGAAACGGCGACTCGTTTTACTGGGCGCTCCCGGTTCCGGCAAAGGAACGCAGGCGGAACTCATAACCCGTCATTTCGGAATTCCAGTCACATCGCCCGGCGCGATTTTGCGTCGCGAGAGAGATTTGGAGACGCCGCTCGGTTTGGAGACGGCTGAGACTTTGCAACGTGGCGACCTGGTGCCCGATCAAACAATCGTAAAATTGATTGAAGATTGGCTGCATTTGCACGGCAGCTACGGTTTCGTCTTCGACGGATTTCCGCGAACCCTGCCGCAGGCGGAGAGTTTGGGAAATTACGCGATTTGGCTCGAGGTTTCGGAAGAGACCGTGCGTTCGCGCATCGCCGGGCGATTACAATGCCGCACTTGCGGTTTCACAACCAGTGCAGACAGCGCGAAATTTGCCGACCGGCCGATTTGTCCGTACTGCGAAGGACGATTGGAGCGGCGGAGCGACGACGATGTGAGCGTGTTGCAACAGCGTTTGCGCGAATACAATTCGAAAACGCAACCGTTGGCGGATTTCTATAACAAGATGTCGATCTTGCGTCGGATCGATGGCAACCGCGACCGCGAAACGGTGTTTGGAGATATATCGCGACTGATTGAAGACAAGGTCGCGGCTGCATGAGCATTCCAATCAAGAACGCGAAGGAGATCGAAAAAATGCGGCAATCGTGCCGCACCGCGAGCGACATTCTCGATCGGTTGACGGAATTAATTCGCCCCGGCGTTACGACGAAGGAAGTGGATGAAGCGGCAGCCGATCTCATGGCCGACGCGAAAGTGAAGAGCGCGTTTCTTGGTTATCGACTTGGTCATCGTGTATTTCCCGGAAATATTTGCATTTCGCTTAACGATGAGGTCGTGCACGGGATTGGGAGCCAGCGTCGCATCCAATACGGCGACATCGTGAAGCTCGACATCGGTGTGATTCAAGACGGTTGGGTGGGGGACACCGCCCAAACTGTTCCGGTTGGAGTCGTCGACGAGCGCACGGATCAATTGTTGCGGACAACCGAGAAGGCTTTGGAGCTCGCGATCAACGTCGCTGATGAAGGACGCCGGCTGGGAGATATTTGCGCCGCGATCGAAGAGGAAGCCGCGCGTAACCATTTTTCAGTTGTGCGCGAATTCGTCGGGCACGGCGTTGGACGCAAATTGCACGAGGAACCGCAGATTCCGAATTACGGCCGGCGTGGAAGCGGTCCGAAATTGAAGGCCGGCATGACCTTGGCGATCGAGCCGATGATCAACATCGGCGGACCTGACGTTCGATTGTTGGAAGATGGTTGGACGGTTCGCACTGCGGACGGCACGCGCTCGGCACATTTTGAACATACGGTCCTAATTACGAGGGATGGACCGGAAATTTTGACATGGCGCGGTAAGACGCAATTGAAGTAGAAGGCACTGTCGTAGAGCTGCTTCCGAATACCATGTTTCGGGTCCAGTTACCGAATGGCCACAAGGTTCTGGCCCACATTTCAGGGAAAATGCGACTCCATTTTATTCGTATCTTGCCCGGCGACAAAGTTATGCTAGAGGTATCTCCCTACGATTTGTCGAAGGGGCGGATCACCTTCCGCCAGAAGTGACAACGCGGATTTGGCTCCGCGTTTTTTGTTTCGACCAAAATGAAAGTACGACCCTCAGTTAAAAGACTTTGTGAAGCTTGTAAGATTGTGAAGCGCAAGAATGTGGTGCGCGTGATTTGCAAAAATCCGCGTCACAAACAGCGCCAGGGATAATTTTTACCAATGCCACGACTACTCGGAGTTGAAATTCCAGCGGAGAAACGCATCGAAGCGTCGCTCACCTACATTTACGGGATCGGCCCGACCACTTCGCGCCGGATTCTCGAACAAACAAACATCGATCCCAATCTGCGCGCCAATAAACTGACGCCGCAGCAGATCAACGAGATCATTCACGCGATCACGAACAACAAGATCAAGATCGAGGGCGATCTTCGCCGCGACATTCAGGGAAATTTGAAACGCTTACAGGCGATCAATTGTTATCGCGGCCAGCGGCATCGTCGCGGATTGCCGGTTCGCGGTCAGCGCACATCGACAAACGCGCGCACTCGCAAAGGTCCGCGTAAGACCGTGGGCGTGATCCGCAACCCTGACGCGAAAGCAGGAAAAGTTTAATCATCATGGCTGACGAAAAGGAAAAGAAATCAGCGAAGCCGAAAGAGGAGAAGCCGAAAACGGCGGACAAGGCGGAAAAAAAACCGGCGGCGAAAGCGGCCGAACCGGAAACGCCGGCCACGCCACAGGCGCCCGGGACTCCCGAAGCTCCGAAAAAAGCCAAGAAGCCAGTTGAAGCGAAGAAAGAGCAGCCCGCTGCTCCTGCGGAGAATCTCTCGCTGGATCCCGACTCCGTTGAAGCGCCAAAAATCGTCAAAGCGAAAGGCGCGAAAAACATTCACAGCGGAATCGCGCACGTTTACGCGACATTTAACAACACGATCGTTACCATCACGGACCAAACCGGCAACGTGATTGGCTGGTCGAGCGCGGGTAAAGTTGGATTCAAAGGCTCGCGCAAAAGCACGGCTTACGCGGCGCAGCTCGTCGCGCAAGATGCAGCGCGGCAAGCGATGGGTCATGGGCTCAAGGAAGTTCAGGTTCTCGTCAAAGGACCGGGCGCTGGACGCGAATCAGCGGTGCGCGCGCTTCAAGCGATCGGCCTCGATCTCAGTTTAATCCGTGACGTCACGCCAGTTCCGCACAACGGTTGCCGTCCGCCCAAACAACGACGCGTCTGAATTTTTTTACTTTCTAACTTCTACTTTCTAATTTCATGGGACGTTACACTGGACCGAAAACAAAGATCAGCCGCCGCTTTGGTGTGCAGATTTTTGGACCATCAAAATCACTCGAGCGGAAGAATTATCCGCCGGGAATGCACGGCCCGAAAGGTTCGCGGCGAAAACAATCCGAGTATGCGATCGCGCTCGGCGAGAAACAGAAACTCCGCTATCAGTATGGACTGCTTGAGCGTCAGTTTCGGCGCATTTTCCAATTCGCTCTACGCAAACGCGGCGTGACGGGTGAAACGTTGCTGCAGTTACTCGAGACGCGTCTCGACAACGTGATTTACCGGCTCGGCTTCGCCAATACGCGAACCGCCGCGCGCCAGCTCGTTTCGCACTGCCATGTCCAGGTCAACGGCCGCAATGTGAACGTCGCGTCTTACAACGTGAAAGCCGGCGATGAGATCTCGATCAAAGACAAACCGAAATCGCGCCAGCTCGCGGTCCGCAATCTCGAGCTCACACAAATTGTTCCGGTGCCGGATTGGCTGACCGTCGATCGCGACGCGCTTAAAGGCAAAGTCGCCCATATCCCGTCGCGCGAAGAAATCCAACCGATCGTCAACGAACAATTGATCGTCGAGTTGTACTCGCGCTAAGCGAACACTCGTGTGTCGAGTGTCGTTAATTCTAGCATTTTGTGCGTTGTGTTCCTGTCGATCAGTCTTTAATCCACAGGATCCCGCGTTGCGCGTGTATTTTCCGAGCATCAACTTTGGGGGAAGTTTCCTTAAGACCCCTAACAGTGGAGGATGTGCGAGAGGTAATCGCGCTGGCTCGCGTTCGAAAAGACGTTGTGCAACCGATAGTGTCGATCGATGCAGAGTCGACAGACAAACTCAAGGTATCGACTGGGAGAGAACCGTTACAATTCAGGACGTTTGTCCATACGAACTTCATTGCATTAAAACGAAACGGCAAATGGGAAATCGACAACAACTCTGTTAAGCAGGAAACCGTGACCGGACCTTCTTATTACGACCCGGATGAAAGCGTCATCGTCGAGTGACGGAGAGGTCACCTGACATTGTTCTGGTGCTCCAAAAACTCCAGCGCTTTGTCGTAACTTTTGCGCTGAAGAAAGTGGGCGAGCTGCGGATCAACGGGTTTTGGCAGCGCGGCGGCGAGATTGTCGATCTTTTCTGAGACCGCGCGCAATCGCGCGGTGTGTCTTTCCGGATCGCGCCGGCTGTTTTCATCGCCGATGATGGCAAGACGTTCGCGAAGTGCCGCGACGAGTTCGGAAGTCGGATTAACCACGAATGGACACGAATATACACGAATGACGCGCGGATCAGAAAAGATCTGAAATCAATTCGTGATTATCCGTATGATTTCATGGTAAATCTGCGGCGTGCCTGCGGAACCGAAACGGCTTCTGATGGTGGATGACGATGTCGCGCTGCTGCGGATCACGCGCGAGGCGTTAACTGCGACGTTGAAATGCGAAGTGGATACTTCACCGAAACCCGAGTACGCATTCGAGCTCGCAATCAAAAAGAAATACGATCTGTTCATCTTCGATTTTCAAATGCCGATGATCGATGGCGCGATGTTGTTTTTCCTGCTGGGCAAGGTTTACACGAATGTTCAACCGATCCGTGAAGTGCCACCGCTTATTCTTGTTTCCGGTAAAGCCGACGAGAAACGGGCGCAGGAATTATTGAAGGAGCCAGGCGTTGCTGGACTCGTGGCGAAACCGTTCGCGATCAATCGGCTATTGGACAAAATCAAAGAAGCTCTGCCCGGCGCCGAATTTTCAATGCCCCTTTAATGTCTCGTTTCGGCGAGGAGCTGCCGTTTGGCCTCGAGCCAGTCGGAATTCGCATCGCCTGGAAGATCTAACCTGCGCCGGCGTTCGGATATAAAATAGGCGCGCATCGAAATCTGGTCGTCGCTGGGATGGAAAACTCCCGGCACAATGGGGGGCGCGTGAGTCGCCGTTTTCGTTGTCGCCCGCTTTTTTGACGTTGGCGATTTCCTGGTTCTGGAAGATGTCGATCTTCCACCTGCTATCTTTCCTTTTGTCGTTTTGGCGGTCGCGGTCGCGTCCGCCTTGCTTTTCTTTGCCACTGCTAAAATTCCTTCCTGACTTATTGCTTTAGCCAGAGCGAAACGGTTTTCAACTGTCTTGGCGAAAAGTTTAACTTCTAATACTCTCCGGCCATGCGCGATTTTGTTTTTCGCTGGTTCATCACCGCCTTCGCAGTTTTCGTGGCGGCAGCGATCGTCGGCATCGATTACAGCGGAATCGGCTGCCTGCTGGGTGCGGCACTGTTGCTCGGTGTGATCAACGCATTCGTTCGCCCGATTCTTCTTTTCCTAAGCATCCCGCTGATTCTGATCACGCTCGGCTTCTTCATTCTGATCATTAACGCGTTGATGTTGAAATTCGTGAGCGTAATTGTCCCGTGCTTTTCGGTTCACGGGTTTTGGCGCGCATTTTTCGGCTCGATTCTAATTTCAATCGTGAGCTGGCTGTTGAGCGCATTTTTCCGCGGCAGCGATGGACGCTTTCACGTCCTGACGCATGACACGCAAATGAAACATGTGCGCGGTCGCGTGATTCCACCGGGCGAATAAGAATCGGGCGATGTTCGGGAACAAACCTAAAGCGCGGAGCGGACTCTTCGTTAAGATTTGCGGGATCACGAACGAGGCGGATGCGCGCGATGCGATTGACGCCGGCGCGGATGCGCTCGGATTCAATCTAGTGCCTCGGAGCAAGCGCTTCATCGACCTCGGCGCGGCCAAAGCGTGGATCGAGAACTTGCCGGCGGAAATCTTAAAAATCGCGGTGCTCGCCGACCCCGACTGGGAAGACGCGTGCCGGTTGAGTCGCCTTCCATTTATCGACGCATTGCAATTGCATGGGAG
>QHOZ01000209.1 GCA_003219495.1 Verrucomicrobiota bacterium
CCTGCGATCGCGACCCGCAGCGATGGCACGAACCGATGTAAACGATGATTAGATTTCATGAAGTTGGAGTAAACATGTCTGACGTTACGAGCAGCCCGCTCAATTATTCCCGCTCAAGTCGCCACCTGAGAATCCCTCCAACTACAAGTTCTTTCGCAATCTCTCGCGGCAGGTCTGCGGTCGGTCCGCTGGTTGTAGAAAATGTGGTTTTTGCTGACAAGAACTTTCTGTCATAATGACAGTAATGTAATCCCACGGGCCGAAAATGAGGTGAAACATCAGCCCTGACGTCGCGGAGCGCGACTGATTAAGGTCCGCGATCGTAAACTTCGACGGTGCCCACGCCCTGGCCGCCGTTATTGCCCGCCAGAATCGCAGTGTAGGCTCCGGGCGCCATCGTTGTCGCAATGGCCGATTCTTTCGTATTCGAGGGTGCCAATCCTGCAGCGATAAGATCCGCCGCCTGGACCGGATCATCCGCCCAATCGTTGTTTGATCTCAGAAGCGCTCCATTTGCGTTGCGCAGCTCCAGGGTCGGATCCTGCAATGGATTCGAGATGCCGAAGGAACTCAGGCTCGGCCCGAGTCCTCGGAGAATGATGCGGTCGTTTCCGTTGTTCTTGCCCAGAACGAACCCGGCAATGACAACGTTGTTGCCAGTTTTAACAAATGCGCGAGTGCTGAGGTTGGCGAGCTTCGACGCGGCGGCGCTGTCAATATCGTAAACTTCAAACGTGCAGATACCGACACCGGTTCCGTTTCCGCGCAAGATCGCTGTGTAAGCACCCGGCGCCAGCGTAATGTCAATCGCCGCTTCAAGATCATTGCTCGGGGCTAACCCGGTGGCTTGAATCTGCGCCTGTTGGGTGTCCTTCCAGTTGTTGTTTGAAACGGTCGCGAACCCGTTGGGGCCATGTAACTCCAGAGTCGGATCGGCCAGCAGTTCAGATGTGGGGAATCCGAAGCTGGTCAAGGACGGTCCGAGCGCGCGAATAAGCACATGCTTGGAAACGTTGCCCGTAATGGTGAAACCGCCGATGCCGTTGTTATCACCGGTGTCCGTTCGCATGCGGGTGGAAAGGTTGAGAGGCTGAGCAGCTGGTGTCGCCGTCGGGGTGGCCGTCGCAGTGGCAGAGGCCGTGGCAGTCGCACTAGCACTCGGTGTGGACGTTGCTGTAGCGGTAGCTGTCGCAGTGGCAGTCGCTCCGGGTGTAGCCGTTGCCGTCGCGGTTGGCGTCGCAGTTGGTGTTGCGCTGGTGCAGGCACCGGGTCCGGCTGTGTTATCTATGAAGCCCGAGACGGTACCACTGAATGGGGCCGACGCTGTCGTTCCCGACGTCGCATTTCCGGTCGTATTGACGACGATCACGAAGTTATGGCCTGCGGGGACCGTGAACGAGTAGCTCGCATGATCGAGAGTTGTTCCCAAGCCGGTCACACCAGTGTCGCCGAGATAGTTCGTGTCGATGTTAGTCGGGTCGTAGGTCTGGTCATAAGCGACGCTTTCGATATCGCCGGGTCCGTTCACGCCGGCGTTGATCGTCACGGTATAGCAACGAGCCCCGCCGCTCGTGTTGGTGAAGGTGAAGGTTTTGTAGTAGTGCGGGGCGGAGGCAGTGAACCCACCGCCGGGACTCGCCTTCCCGCCGCAGGTGCTCGGGCGGCCGTCCCGGCCAATCCGATCGGTCTGAGTCGAATCACTCGTCGTGAGAGTGGAGGACGGAATCGTTTGATCCGGACCTCCGGCACAGGTCGGAATGCTGAAGGGGATGGACGTCGTTCCACCCGAGTAGGTGAGGTTAAGTGAAAGCGCAATCTCGCTGCCGCACGAAAAAGTGCTCGCGACGGAGATCTTGAATGGCGTCGCGTTTGTGCCCCCCGCGTCAATCAGCATGTCTGGATAATTGGAATTACCATTTACAACGGTGACGCCGGGGGTGGTCGTCGTAAGCGTGGCCGTGATCCCGGTGCCTTTCGCGCAGCCGTTGTTCATGACGCCAAGATTCAAGAACACGCATTCGGCCCTGTTAACGATGCCGTTATTATTGCCCAGCTGATCGGAGACGGTAAAGCCGTTCGCCTCGAGCTTCGACGTGCCGGTCATCGTGAAATTCTGCGTAACGGTGCCGCCGCCTGTCGGCGCGACAGTTGGCGAAGCAGGCGAAGCGGAAGCGCAGTTTCGTTTCGCGTCTGCGGCGCTGGCAGTGTAGCTCCCAGCGGGAACGAGGATGGTGTAAACGCCGGACGCGTTGCTAGCACCAGCGTAGCCATTACTCAAAGTCACGGTTACCCCCTGAATCGGAGCACCTGTTTCAGACGAAGTAATTGTGCCAGTAACTGTGCCCCACAGATTCGCGGCCGAGACGCAGGACGGGAACTTGTAACTACTTATCCGGGTAGACCAATTGAATTGCCCGTTCGTCTTTAAGTACTCGTTTGTATAATAGAAGGTGCACTGGTCGATCGGATCGAGGGTCATCGCGCTATAATCGCCCCAGCGGTTACCACCGGCGACCTGCACTCCGATGCCCGACTGCATTTCTACTTCGGCCCCCATAGTGCCGGCAGTATCAGAAGCGAGGCGACCGGTGATGTAGATGCCGGGCTTAACGGTCAGGCTAGATTTGCTGTAGCCGAGGGCGATGTTGCCATTTTTGTCCATCGCGATCGACGGCAGCCATCGGTAGTTGGTGTCTATATCGTACTTGCCGGATTGGAAAAGTGTCGGCGTGGTCGTTGAGCTTCCGGTGTTTCGAAATTCGAACCATTCTACAGAGCCGTGGTTGGCGTCGCTGCCGTCGGAGGGACCACTGACAACGAGCGATTCCTGCGGCGCCGCCTGGGTGCCGTTGTTCCGGTAAGCCAGCCGATACATGAAATGCCCTCCAATGTTGTCGAGATAGTCGGTTGGGACTGCTGGCGGAGGTTCCGGCACGCAGTCGCGAGCCGGAGAGTTTTGGCCGCTGATGCACGGTGCATTGCCGAGGCCCTCCAAGATCGGAGTCCCCGCTGTCACAACCATGGTTGGAGCTGGGTCCCATGTCACCGCCACGCGAAACGAGTCAGTCAGTTCGGTGAGGCCGAAATTCGGGCCTATAACAAAGGCTGCCTCGCCCGCCGGGGGAGGAGTTAAGCTGTCGAGATCGGCGGGAAGAAAACCGTATTCCGCTCCGAGATTCTGGCTCTGCATCCGGGCCGGAAGTCCGGCGATCATCTTCGTTCGCTCGAAAACGTAGATGCGCCCCGTGGTAAACGTGCCACCGGGATTGAACACGTGCGAGCTCATGTAATAGCCATCCGGCCAGACGCCGGTGTGTGGATAATCGACGAAGTTAACCGCGTCGGTCAGGAAGTCATAAAGGTAGTACTCACCCGTCGCATCCGACGTGGCGGAGACAGCGAAGCACTGGTGGGAATAGCTGGTTTGCCCCGCACCCACAACGAACTGCGAGAGCACCCAGCGGCCCGCGAGGATGTCGTAAGAAACCACGGGGTCGCCGTCATTGTGCGACGCGCAGGGGCCGCCTAACGCTTGGAAAAGTGTATTACCAGACGCGGGACCGTACTGGAGAGCGCCGGTGATCTTGTTGAAGACCGCAAAGCTGGTGTTATTCCATTGGACGTATTGCGTCGCGCCGACCCGACCGTTCACGTCCGGCGGATTACTGTTAGGGGAGAATCCACCGAGGCCGACGCCGACGCCCTCAAACGTGAGGCCGGTCGGAGCCGGCGCTGAGGCCAGCGGTCCCGCAACGGTCTGGACCGGGCCGCTGACGCCGCCGCTTTGCGTCGGAGGCTTGGGAGGAATTGGTTCCTGATAATAATGATTCACGACCGTCGCCGGATCGATCGGCGGCATGTCCCGCAACTTTCCGGTGCGAACGGCCGTGACGGGAGTCAGAGCTTGTGGCGGTCCGCTATCCGCAATAGCCGGTTCAGTCAGCGATGTTCCTGCCGGTCGTTCTGCCGGATACTTGTTCAGTTTGACAGCGCCGCCACCCCACTTGTGATCTTTGAGAAAACTCTTCGTTTGAGCGAGCGCCTGGTTTTGCAAGCCGACCCACCGCGCGATTGACAAATTCTCCCGCGAGATCGACGCGGTGACCGCCAAACAAAGGCCGGCCAGACACAGACTGACCGCCAGCAAAAGCCGAAACCAAACGGGGGCCGATTGAGAAAAGCGAGTCTTTTTCATAGAGGAAAGTCGTCGTGGTGGATCGGGTTCGGAAGAAACCCGCTATCCCTTAATCGTAGAAAACAAGCGCCGCGGACGCCGTTTTCGCGATTTAGCTACGGTCCGCGATCGTACACTTCGACCGTGCCTACGCCTTCGCCGCTGTTCACTCCGAACAGGACCGCCGTGTAAAGGCCAGGCGGTAACGATGCCGCGATCGCCGATTCTTTCGTGTTCGAAGGCGCCAATCCCGCGGCGGCAATCTCCGCGGCCTGGATCGGATCATCCGCCCAATCGTTGTTTGTCTTGAGAAGATTTCCATTCCCATCGCGCAGCTCGAGCATCGGATCCTGCAACGGATTGGAACCCCCAATCGAGCTCAGGCTTGGACCAAGACCACGCACAATGACGCGATCGTTCCCGCCGTTATTGC
>QHOZ01000210.1:0-9916 GCA_003219495.1 Verrucomicrobiota bacterium
CGGCGGCAGCTGTTGCAAGGTTAAGGCATTTGGGCATTTGCAACACCCAGGCCTCAAATAGCATCGAAGTCCCGCGGAGCAAGTAATTATTTTCCTTTGGGAAAAATTTCGGACTGAACGGCATCCGCGAAAAATGAGCAGGGCGCGCGCCAGTTTAGGCCGCTTGCTCCGAAAGTTCGGTCGTGCAATGCGGACAACGCTTCGCCTTCATCGGGATCGACATCGCGCACGCCGGACAATCTTTTACCACCGGCGGTCCGTTCTTGGGCTGCTTCATTCGGTTGATCCCTTTGACGAGAAGGAAAATGCAGAATGCGACGATGGCGAAATTGATGGTGACGGTAATGAAATTGCCGTAAGCGAAAACCGGTCCCAATTTTTTTGCGTCGGCCAGTGCCAAACCGGGTCTGATTTTGTCCGACAATGGGAGGTAGAGATTACTGAAATCGAGATTGCCGAGCATTCGTCCGACCGGCGGCATGAGCAAATCTTCGACAACCGAGCTCACGATTTTTCCAAAGGCGGCGCCGATGATCACGCCGACCGCGAGATCAACGACGTTGCCCTTGACCGCGAACTCCTTGAACTCCTTCCACATGCCGCCGTTTAACTACGCGACAACAATGTTCACAAGCTTTTTCGGGATAACGACGACTTTGCGAATCTGTTTTCCGGCGGTGAGCTCCTGGATCTTCGGCAAACGCAAGACCGCGTTTTTGATTTCCTCTTCCGAGGCCTGGATCGAGATCGTCATTCGATCGCGCACTTTGCCGTTCACTTGAATCACGATCTCGACTTCGTCTTCGACCAAAAACTTCTCGTCGTAGCTGGGCCAGGTTTGCTCGGCGACGTCACCTTTCAATTTCAATTGTTGCCAAAGCTCCGAGCTCAAATGCGGCGCGAATGGATTGAGCAAGACGAGAAACGTTCGCATTGCTGAGATCGGAACTGTTTCCGCGTTCGTGAAAGCGTTCACGAAGATCATCATCTGCGAGATCGCGGTGTTGAATGAAAGCGACTCGATGTCCTCGGTCACCTTCTTGATCGTGGCGTGCAAAACTTTCTGCTGCGCCTTCGCAAGATCGACATCTTGCACCGCGGACGACAATTCCCATTCGCCGGCCTGATTTTCATTCATCATCAAGCGCCACACGCGCGCGAGAAATCGCGACACGCCTTCGACACCGCGCATGCTCCACGGTTTCATTTGCTCGAGCGGGCCCATGAACATTTCGTAACAACGAAACGCATCCGCGCCGTATTGATCGATCACGTCGTCCGGATTCACGATGTTGCCGCGCGACTTCGACATTTTCTGACCGTCCTCGCCGAGAATGATTCCCTGATTCACCAAACGTTGAAACGGTTCCGGTTTGGAAAGGTAGCCGAGATCGAAAAGCACTTTGTGCCCGAAGCGCGCGTAAAGCAGATGCAACACTGCGTGCTCGGTTCCGCCGACGTAGAGATCGACCGTGCCGGGATGATTTCCGGCCGCCCAATATTTCTCCGCCTTTTCGCCCACGAATCGCTTGTCGTTTTCTGGATCGCAGAATCTCAAGTAATACCAGCACGAGCCGGCCCATTGCGGCATGACGTTCAGTTCGCGCGTCGCATTGTCCGAATAACGAATCCAGTCTTTCGCTTTCGCGAGCGGCGGTTCGCCTGTGCCGGTTGGCTTGTAATCTACGAGCGGCGGCGGCACGACAGGTAATTCTGACTCGTTCAACGCGCGATGCTTTCCGTCCTCCCAAACGACGGGGAACGGTTCCCCCCAATACCGTTGCCGTGAGAAAAGCCAATCGCGCAGTTTGTAATTGATCGCGCGCTTACCAAGCCCGCGTTGCTCCAGCCACTCGGTGATCTTTCGAATCGCGTCGCGTGATTGAAGTCCGTCAATGATCGGCGAATTCATCGCGATTCCGTCGCCGACGAATCCAATCGGATCTTCGTTGCCCGGCGGTTGAACAACCTGGCGAATCGGCAAATCGAATTTGCGCGCGAATTCCAGATCGCGCTCGTCGTGCGCCGGGACGGCCTGGATCGCTCCGGTTCCGTAACCGAGCAGCACGTAATCGGCAATCCAGATCGGGATCTTCTCTTCATTCGCGGGATTGATCGCAAACGCGCCGGTGAAAACTCCGGTTTTTTCTTTCGCGAGCTCGGTGCGTTCGAGATCGCACTTGCGCGCGGTGCGCTCGCGATATTCGCGGACGGCCGGCCATTGCTCTTCGGTTACGACTTGATCGACAAGCGAATGTTCCGGCGCGAGCACCATGTAAGTCGCGCCGTAAAGCGTGTCGGGTCGGGTCGTAAAAACTCGAATCCGCGCGTCATGATTGTCGATCTTGAATTCAATCTCGGCGCCTTCGCTGCGACCGATCCAATTACGCTGAAGTAATTTGATTCCTTCGGGCCAATCGAGCCCTTCGATCTCGTCGATCAACCGTTCGGCGTACGCAGTGATGCGGAGCATCCATTGCCGCATCGGCCGGCGCACGACTGGAAAGCCGCCGACTTCGCTTTTTCCGTCGACAACCTCTTCGTTCGCCAAAACAGTGCCGAGCTCCGGACACCAATTCACTGGAACGTCCGCGACATAAGCGAGCCGCACTTCATCCGGATTCTCGCCGCGATAGGTTTTGATCGGCTCGGCCTTGTTTGTTTTCGGATTAAACCAGGAATTGTAGATCTGGAGAAAAATCCACTGTGTCCATTGGAAGTAGCCTGGATCGGTGGTGTTGATCACGCGCTGCCAATCGTAAGAGAAACCGATCCGTTTGAGTTGCGATTTAAACTTCGCGACGTTCTCGCGCGTAGTGAGCTCGGGATGCTGGCCGGTTTTGATTGCGTATTGCTCCGCCGGCAAGCCGAATGCGTCCCAGCCCATCGGATGCAGAACGTTGAAGCCGCGCAGTCGTTTGTAGCGCGCGATGATGTCGGTAGCGGTATAGCCTTCCGGGTGCCCGACGTGCAAACCCGCACCGCTCGGATACGGAAACATGTCGAGTACGTAGAACTTTGATTTTTTCGAATCGAAATTCTTCTCGCCAGGGTTCGGTGCGTGAAAAATTTGGCGCTCGTCCCAGATTTTTGGCCACTTCGGCTCGATCTGATCGAACGGATAAGGTTTGCGGCGCTCGCTGCTCATCGGATTATCAATCAGGAAAGCAGGAAAACAGGAAAATGGAATTGCTTCTTGCGTCGCGCAATCGACACAAGACCCGCGAATTCGCGGAAGTGCTCGGCGCCGGATTTGAAGTCAACGATCTTTCAAACGCTGCGACTGAGCATATCGATGAGATCGGCAAAACATTTGCCGAGAATGCGACCTTGAAAGCGATCGCCGCTTCGAAAGATCGACCCGCCTCCGCTCAGCTACGGCGTGGCAGGCATCTTCTCGTCATCGCGGACGATTCAGGGCTGGAAGTGGTTGCGCTCGAAGGCGCGCCGGGAATTTATTCGGCGCGCTATGCAGGTGAAAGTGCAACCGATTCCCAAAACGTCGGCAAATTGCTGCGCGAATTGAAAAATGTTACGAACCGAACGGCGCGATTTCGCTGCGTCATTGCGCTGGCGCAAGATGGAAAACTGCTCGGAACATTCGCAGGCGCAGTCGAAGGAGAGATTGTCGATCTTCCGCGAGGAGCAAACGGCTTTGGCTACGATCCTATTTTTCGGCCGAAGGGATTCGCGCAAACGTTCGCGGAGATGGCGCCGGAATTAAAAAACAAACTCAGCCATCGCGCGAATGCGATCGCCGCGTTACGAGAAGCTCTGCGAAAATTCGCCGATTAGCGCGGGGGCGCGGGTGGCGGTGGTGCGGCCGGTGCACCGGGCGCGCCTGGAGCCACTGGTCCGCCGGGCGCGGGACCTCCGCCGCCGGCAGCACGGATTTGATAGCCGACTTTCTGAATGCCAGCTCTGCGGGCTTTGTCGAGAACGGTGATCACATCGCCGTGACGCGCCATTCCTTCTGCGCTGATCGACACTTTGATGCCGGGATTCGCCTGATGGAGTTGGAAGAAGCGGGGCATGATTTGATCGTCGGTAACATATTGCCCGTCGAAACTCACGGCGTTCCCCGCGCCGACCCGGACGGAAACATAATCTTTCTGGGTCGTCGGAGGCGGTGGCTGCGCTGAGGGCAAGGCAACTTTGATTCCCTTCATGTGGGTCTGGCTCAAGCTGACCATCATGAAGCTCGCGAGCAGGAAGAACATGATGTCGATCAATGGAATGATCTCGATCCGCGCGTGTTTTTTTGGAATGGGCGAGGCGACTTGCATAACTAGTAAGATGCTCCGGTCATGGTGTACGTAATCGGCACTTTCACTTTCGGCGCGCATTTTCCGGGTTGGAAGCGCCAGCGCCTGAATGTGCTGACGGTTGAGTTGTCCAAAATCGGGTTGCCGATGGATTGCGCCATACTCGCGTCGGTCACGTTGCCGGTGGTGGTGTCAACGCTGAGCAAAGCAACTCCGCTGCCGGTGACGTGGCGGCTGCGTGCTTCGTACGGGTATTCGGGTCTGGGCGCAAAAACCGCGACCGCTTTCGCTCCGCTGATCGACATTGTTCCGGGAACTCCCGCGGTCGGCGCTTTCACCGGACCGGTCGGCTTGTTTTGTTTCGGCGGTGGCGGTTTCTCTTCGTGGAATTCCGGTTGTCTTCCGGCGGTGGTGTCGGTTGATCTTCCGGTTGCAACATTGCTTCAACCGTCGCGGTCGGGATCGACGAGAGGTCGACGGCCGGCGGCTCGTGTTTGATTCCCGCGATCAACACCGAACCTGCCTCGATCACGAGGGCTCCGATGAGCGCGGTCCAAAATTGCCAACTGGGTGGCGGTCTATAGAGAAGTGGTCCAGCAGCCATAAAATTATTGCGAGCCCGGCGCCGGTACGCCTCTGCCGGCCTCGCTTTTGATCTCAAATGCTACTTTGTAAAATCCTGCCGAACGCAAAAGGTCGAGCACGCGAATGATATTGAAGTGAACCGTGTCGGCGTCACCGCGCACGAACACTTTCGCTTCGGGATTTTCAGCGTGCACTGCCTTCAGCTTTTCGAAAAGCTTGTCATAAGTCATCTCCTCTTTGTCGAAATAAGGGTTTCCGTTCGAGTCGACGGAGACGCTGATGTATTCGTTCTTAGCCTGTGTTTCGCCAGATTGTCCGCTGGGAAGATTTACTTTCATTCCCTTCATATGGACCTGGCTGAGGCTCACCATCATGAAACTCGCGAGCAGAAAGAACATGATGTCGATCAATGGAATGATCTCGATCCGCGCTTTGTGATGCGGGATGGGTGAGGCGAGACGCATGGCTAATTAGATGGATGACCCTTTGGCTGAACTCGGTGAGCTCGAGCCGTGAGGAATCGTCACTTCGTCGCGGCGACCTTTATTTTGCGCTTCCAACATAACTTCGAGGTTCGTCGCTGCGGTCTGCAGTTCGAACTCTAAGTTAGACACGCGCGAGGTGAAAAAGTTAAACGGAATCAGCGAGAAGATGGCGATGCCGAGACCGCACGCGGTGGCGATGAGCGCCTCCGCGATACCGCCGGTGACCGCGACAACCGCGATTTCTTCGTTCCCCAAAGCGCCGAACGCTTTGATGAGTCCGGTGACCGTTCCCAACAATCCGAGCAACGGCGCGAGAGTCACCAATGTGTCCATCACGACGAGAAATCGTCCGGCACGCTTGATCTCGATACCGGCCGCCACTTGCAACGCGCCCTGCAACGACGCGTGTTGATGGTTCAAGCCGTTCCACATCATTCGCAATACGGGGTCTCGTGAATCGCGCGAAAGCCGCGACGCCTCCGCGACGTCGTTGTTATCGATCGCGGTGAAAACTTTCTCAATCCGTTTTGGATCGCGGCGGAACCAGCGGCCGCCCCACCAAAAGACGCGCTCGATGACGACGGTGAGGGCGACGATCGAGACGAGAAGGATCGGCCACATCACCGGGCCGCCCTGATTAAATTTATCGATGAAATAATTGCCGGTGACTTTTGTTTCGTACAAGTGAGCCGACGGAGCGGGTGAACCACTTGCGGCTGGACTCAGCGTCGCAGTCACACTCGCACCGGGTGCGGCGGGAGCTCCGACAGGGGGAGCGCCAGCTGGCGCGGTGCCCGGAGCGCCTGGAGGCATTCCGGCAGGTTGACCCGGAGCGCCAGGAGCGGGCGCACCTGGAGCCGGTGCGCCAGGTTGGATGGGCGCGCCCGGTTGTCCGGCGGGTTGACCCGGCGCGGGATTCATCGGAGCGCCTGCGGGTGGTGCACCTGCCGGTGGTGGCGGCGGCGCTTGTTGTCCGGGACGCTGCTGCGGAGGTTGGGCAAATGCAGCCAAGGCGATGATGCTGAGACAGAGAGTAAGCAAGGTTTTCATAGTTTCTGCGGAGTTGAATTAACTGCTCGGTATATCCTCTTTATTCCAAATCGTTTGGAGGCGAGTCGAGCAAAAGTTTTCACTTTTCTTTAGGGACGAAGCGCTACCGGCGAACGTCACTCTATACTTCGCATCACACGGCGCCTCAGGATGTAAGACAACGTTGTTTAGTCGAACGTTAGATCGACCGTCAATCGCTTAACCTGCGTTGACCACGCGATTCCTCAATGGCGGCCAACTCCCGATGCGCGCTTCCAATGCGTCCCCCTTGCGGATCGGCCCGACTCCCGAGGGGGTCCCGGTCAAGATCACGTCGCCGGGCAGCAAAGTCAGCGATTGGCTGGCAAAGGAAACGATTTCGCCTACCGAATAAATCATCTGACTGGTGCGCGCGCTCTGCTTGACCTCGCCGTTTGCGCGCAGTTCCACGGGCAGATCGCCAACATCGACCTCTGCATAAACAAATGGGCCGATCGGGGTGTAGGTGTCGAACGACTTGCAGCGGCCAAATTGTTTTTCCGATTTCTGCAAATCGCGGTCGCTGACGTCGAGCCCGACGGTGTAACCGAAGATGAAATCGTGCGCCTGCTCCGCCGAAATATTTTTCGCGCGGCGGCCTATCACAATCGCGAGCTCGGTTTCGTAATCCGTTTGATGCTCCGGAAACGCGATCTCGATAACGCCGTTGTGCGGCAGAAGCGAGGTCGGCGCCTTGAACCAAATGAGCGGCGTCCCAAGCGGGGTGCGTTTCATCTCCGCGATGTGGTCGGCGTAGTTCAATCCGACCGCGATCAGCTTCGACGGCGCGACTGGAAGATCGACATTCACCTCAGAAAGCTTCCGCGTCTCACCGGACGGTTCGATGTCGATCCAATACGGCTTCGCCAAAACCTGAACCGTATCGCCGATCACTTCGCCGTAGAAAAATTTTTCTCCCGATTTGAATCCGCCAAACGTCCGCATGCTTCTATTTCGCGACCACGCCCACAAAATCGCGCACCGCTTTTTGCTCGGCGATTGAAAATGCGCTGCCGTTCGCGCGCTTAAACCAAAACGCACTCGAAGAGCCACCATCGAGATTGAGCGCTCGCTGAATTTTAAAGTCGGGGATCGTCACGATCGCGAGAATATTTGCCAGGTCCGCGAGCGATACGTCCGAGCAAAAGGCCAGGGCCGCTCTGTCGCCGCCGTTTACCGCGACAAAAGTGCGCCGCGCCATCCTGGTTGATTCCAAACCGCGAACCGCCTTGCCGAGATCGACAAGCATCGGTCCGCACTCGACTGCCGTCTCCGGTTTTTGCGCCATAGAAAATTCGGCGACACGCGAGATTTGAAACTTCTTGGGGCTTGCGCTCAACACGCCGCTGAGCAAACGCGCCTTTTGCAGCGGCGCGACGACGTTTCCATCCATCACGAGCAAGCCGATCGGCTTGTACTCAGGATCGAAGTAACCGCCGTTTACTCCGACGAGAAATTTTCCACGCGCCATCGCTTCTTCCAGATCGAGACGCGGCTCCGATGGTTGATCAACAACGCGTAACCGGAAGGACTTGGTGGAGAAAATCGCCAGGTCGAGAGATGCCCTTTCGCCGCTGCTGGAATCCTCCGCGACCAGATAGCGATGCTCGAGTCCTTTCACCGGGGACGGTTCGCTTTCGCTCGAGATTTGTTTCCACTCCGCGCCGGCCGTGGTCGCGAAAAAAATCAGGGGCAGTGCGAACCGGCTAAACTTTCGCACTGTATTTGTCGATCAAAGCTTGAAAGCGTGGATCTTTGCGCAACGGGTCCCACACCGGATTCAACTTGAGGCCGCTGACAGTCACCTCGCTCGGCCGACTTAGCAGTCCGTCCAGCATCTCGATCGCGCGATTGTTGTCACCGACGATTGCGTAGATCTCGGCCGCCTGCGCGGTAATTGCCGGACCTTCGAACGCATCCTTGCTTTCGGGACGGAGTTGCATCGCGCGCTGCGCTTCGGCTAACGCCGCATCCTTTTCGCCCAGCCAGGCGTGAATCCTCGCTAGTAGAATACGGGAGTCGGCATCGTCCGGCTTTTGTTTGGCGTTCTCCTCTAAAACAACTTTTGCTTTCAAAAACGCGGCGTGGGCCTGGTTCGCATCGCCCAATCCTTTTTGAGCGAGCCCGATGACAAAATACTTCAACGCTATCGAGTGGGGAATTGACGTGAACAGCTCGTCCGGCGAATTTTGGGCAAGCTGGAGAACTTCATTGTATTTGCGCTGAAGCAACAGGAACTCCAGTGAGCCTCCGAGGACATTGAGCTTCTCCTCACCGCTCATCGGCATCGTTTTAACTTTTTCGAGACATTCGTTTCCGATGCTTAAATCTCCGCTCATGCTGATCGCGAGTTTGGCCTTGATCACCCAAAGCCCCAGCGAGTCAGGCTGAATTTGAAGCGCCTGATCGACCACTTTAATCGCAGATGTGAAATCGCGCTGCATTGCGTAATTGAAAGAGAGATTCTGCAGCGGCCAGGTATCCTTCGGATTTAACTTCGCCGCTTTCTGAAGGTTTTCCGTCGATTCAGACCATTTGCCCTGGCGGCGTTGAATCGCGCCGACCGCGAGACAGGCTTCCGATTCGTTCGGCAAACCCCGTTGCGCGATTTGAAACTCTTTCAGCGCGGCGTCGAAATTGTTGTCGCCATAATAATACGAAAAACCGAGCGCGAGATGGCCTTCAGGCAAATCGGGTTGCAGTTCCAAAGCGCGTTCGGCAAGGGAGCGCGCTTTGCTCCGGCGTTCGGACGTTCGATCGTAAGAACGGACGATCCAGCTTTCGAGTTGCGAATAGCGGGCGTAGGCGAGCGCAAACTTCGGATCGAGCGAAATCGCGCGCTCGTACATTTGTTCGCCCTCTTTCAATTTAGCGAGGTCTTCGTAGGAACTGCTTTGGAGATCATGCGCGCGGACGAACGCCAGATAAGCCTCGTTATTCTGGGTCGGCTTGCTTTCGATCTGCGCCTTCTCGCTCGGCGAAAGTTTAGCCTGCAATTCGCCCGCGATTTTTTGCGCCAGATCTGTCTGAATCGCGAAGACGTCGGTCAAATCCCGATCGTAGTCGCTCGCCCAAAGGTGCTCGTCTGTAATTGCATCAATTAATTGCACGTTTACGCGAACGCGATTTCCAGATCGACGCACGCTGCCTTCCAAAATAGTCGAAACGCCGAGCGCTTTTCCGATTTCGCGAACGTTTGGCACCTTGCCGCGATAGCCCATGACCGAGGTCCGCGAGATTACCTTCAAGTCACCAATTTTCGAAAGGTTCGTGAGAATGTCGTCCTGCACGCCGTCCGCGAAATACGCGTTCTCTTTTTCGTCGCTCAGATTTTCAAATGGAAGCACAGCGATCGACTTGTCGATCTTGTGCGCAGCAGCTCGCGGCAAAACGAAAAACCCGGCACAGATCGAAACGATCACGCCCGCCGCGGCGAGCATGAAAATATTGCGGCGACGATGGGAAGGCGTCGCGACCGAGGGCGTTGCTTTAATGCCTTGCGGCGTCACGTCG
>QHOZ01000210.1:9943-18079 GCA_003219495.1 Verrucomicrobiota bacterium
TCTCGAAGACCGGAAGAACTTGGGCCAACCCTTGCGCGATCGCCCAGCCGACAACGATATAAGCGATCGCGACACGATAAACTTTGCGTCGCTTCAATTCGTCGAAGAAGCCGCTCATCGGAATGGACTCAGGTTGGTGTAAGTTCAACGGCAATCATTAGACAGGCAAGTCGAACGCCTCGTTCACTTCACGCCGGTCGCAAACACCGTTTGAAACTGCGGATTCAGCTTCTCCCGCGCGACCACGCTAACCTCGATCTGCCGGAACCCGCCTTGCTCGAGCAACTGGTGCAATTTTACCTCGCTGAACCCCAGCCAGCGGTCGGCATAAAGGTCGCGCGCTTTTTCAAATCGATGACTCAGCAGATCGAGCACGACAATGCGCCCGTTCTTTTTCAAAATCCGATGCGCCGCTTTGACCGCGCGTTCCGGTTTGATCGCGTGATGCAGCGCCTGACTCAAAAACACCAGGTCAACGCTTGAGTTTGCGACCGGCGGATCTTCCAAATCGCCCAATCGGAACTCGAGATTCTTGAAACCATGTTTCTTCGCCAGCTTGGATCCGAACTCCACCATTTTCGGCGAATTATCGATCGCGATGACTTTGCGCGCGCTTCTCGCGAGCAGTTGCGAAAGCGTCCCCTCGCCCGCGCCAAGATCGACAATCGTCAATTGCGGCACGAGCGAGATGAGCGCATGCGACAGCGCGCGCCACGAACGGCCCGGCACATAACTGCGTCCGAATTTGCCCGCGAGCTCGTCGAAATATTCGCGCGCTTTGTCCTGACGTTTGCGCAACGTCAGTTTCAGCGCAGTGCGATCGCGCGCGGTTTCTGGAATTTCGTCCGCGAGTGTTTCGATGATTTGTTGAATGCGGTTGCGTGTTCCATTTCGTCCGCCGAACTTCGCCGCGCCGTAATAAACATTTTTGCCAGCGCGCCGATCCAAAACGACGCCGGCGCGTTTGAGCTGCGCGAGGTGGCTGGAAATTCGAGATTGGCCCATGCCGAGGATTTGTTGCAGCTCAGCCACGGAAAGTTCTTCTTCCTCAAGCAACAAGAGCAGCCGCAGCCGGGTCGGATCAGCCAAAAGCCGCAACAAATTTAGAGTTGACGTCATCCGCGTGTCGATACGATATATCTACATATCATGATCGGTCAATATGTTGGCTGGTCCCTTTTCTTATGGCGAGACGCTACATCTTTTCTTCCGAATCTGTCGGGGAAGGTCATCCCGACAAAGTTTGCGACACCATTTCCGACGCCGTGCTCGACGCGTGCATCCGGCAGGATCGCCAAAGTCGAGTCGCGTGCGAGACCTACGCCAAAAGTCACACCGTCATTGTCGGCGGCGAAATCACGATTCCGAGCCTTCCTGAAACACGCGCTCTCGAATCCGTCCTGCCAATTTCAAAAATCGTGCGCGAATGCGTGCGCGAGATCGGTTACGTCAACGACGACGACGTTTTTCACGCGGACAAGATCGACATTCAGAACATTCTCACGCGTCAATCGCCCGACATCGCGCAGGGAGTTGATGCGCGCGCGGCGGAAGGAAAAGGCACCGCCGAACAAGGCGCGGGTGATCAGGGATTGATGTTCGGCTACGCAAGCAACGAAACGCCGGAGCTTATGCCGGCGCCGATCATGTTTGCGCATCGTCTCGGGCGCGAACTGACGCGCCTTCGCAAAGGCGGAAGAGTTCCGTGGCTGCGTCCCGACGCGAAGTCGCAGGTCTCCGTCATTTACGAAGATGGAAAACCGGTCGGCATTTCCTGCGTCGTTGTTTCAACCCAGCACGCGAAGGACGTGAAGCATTCTGAGATCCGCAGCTTCATCATCGAAGAGGTGATCCGAAAAGTTTTACCGAAGGAAATGTTGAGCGACGCGTGAGCTTCGATTCCTACGGCGGCATGGGACGCCACGGCGGCGGAGCGTTCTCGGGAAAAGATCCGAGCAAAGTGGATCGCAGCGCGGCATACATGGGACGCTGGGTTGCGAAGAATGTTGTCGCGTCAGGTCTCGCATCTAAATGTGAAATTCAATTCGCTTACGCCATTGGTCATCCGGAGCCGCTAAGCGTTCACATCGACACGTTCGGCACGCACACCGTCGATGAAGACAAGATCGAGCGCGCGGTAAGATCCACATTTGGTTTCAAGCCGTTCGACATCATTCAACAGCTCGACTTGCTTCGACCGATTTACTCGAAGACCACAAATTATGGTCACTTCGGAAAGATTGATGATCCCGACATTACCTGGGAATCCACCGACAAAGCCGCCGACCTGAAGAAAGCAGCCACAAAATAATTTATGAGCACGACAACGACCCAGACGAAAGCGCAACAGGATTTCAAAGTCGCGGACCTTTCGCTCGCCGATTTTGGCCGCAAAGAAATTTCCATCGCGGAAAAGGAAATGCCCGGCTTGATGGCGATCCGCGAAAAGTACGCACCGCAAAAACCGCTCGCCGGCGTGCGCATCACCGGTTCGCTGCACATGACGATCCAAACGGCGGTGTTGATCGAGACACTTGTCGACCTTGGCGCCTCGGTGCGTTGGGCTTCGTGCAATATTTTTTCAACGCAAGATCACGCGGCGGCCGCGATCGCGAAGGCCGGCGTCTCGGTGTTCGCGTGGAAAGGTGAATCGCTCGAGGAATATTGGTGGTGCACTTATCGCGCGCTCTCGCATCCGGACGGCAAAGGTCCGCAGCTGATCGTCGATGACGGCGGCGACGCGACGTTGTTGATCCACAAAGGTTACGAGCTCGAAGAAGGCAGCGATTGGGCGAAATCGAAATCCGCGAACAAAGAAGAACAAGTCATCAAGGATTTGTTGCTCGAGGTGCAGCGCGAGAATCCGTATCGCTGGCACGAGATTGCGAAAGATTGGCGTGGCGTTTCGGAGGAAACGACCACCGGCGTGCATCGCCTCTACAAAATGGCGCAGGACAACAAGCTGCTCGTCCCCGCGATCAACGTGAACGACAGCGTTACCAAATCGAAGTTCGATAATCTCTACGGCTGCCGGCATTCGTTGGTCGACGGATTGAATCGCGCACTCGATGTGATGATCGCCGGCAAAGTCGCGGTCATCTGCGGTTATGGCGACGTCGGCAAAGGTTGCGCGCAATCACTGCGCGGTCAGGGCGCGCGCGTTGTCATTACCGAGATCGATCCGATCAACGCGCTGCAAGCGGCGATGGAAGGTTTCGAAGTGACGACGATCGAAAACACGCTCGGTCGCGGCGACATTTACATCAGCGCGACCGGCAACACTGATGTGATCACCTTTGAGCACATGCAGAAAATGAAAGACCAGGCCGTCGTCGGAAACATCGGCCACTTCGACAACGAGATTCAGGTCGATGCGCTGAACGAGGGCAAAGGCGTGAAACGGACAAACATCAAACCGCAGGTCGACAAGTACACGTTTCCGGACGGCCACGAAATTTTTCTGCTCTCGGAAGGCCGCTTGCTAAATCTTGGAAACGCCACCGGTCATCCAAGCTTTGTCATGTCGAATTCGTTTTCCAACCAGGTCCTCGCCCAATTGGATCTCTGGAAAAATCGCGACAGCTACAAAGTCGGCGTTTACGTTTTATCGAAGAAACTCGACGAAGAAGTCGCGCGCCTGCACTTGGAAAAGATCGGCGTGAAGCTGTCGAAGCTTTCGGAGAAACAAGCCGATTATCTCGGCGTGTCGGTCGACGGACCGTTCAAGTCCGAGCATTACCGCTACTAAGCCTTCGCTAAAATCCGTCGCACGGCTAACGCGATCAAAGCGCTTAGCAAAAGTGCGGCGCTACTCGGCTCCGGAACCTGCTGGACGAAGATGGTATCAAAAAACGCGGTGTTGTCGCCGGATGCACCAGCGGCCGTTTCGAATGTCAGCGTGTGACTTCCGCTCGTCGCGAAAAAATCGAACACCCGAGTTGTGAATGACTGACCGCTCGTCGTCGCATCGCTGGCGATGATCGTCGAGTCGAGCAGGATTTGGTAGGGCAAGTCTCCGCCCGCACCACCGCCATTAACCGGCCGGCCGGCAACCATAAACGAGAGCCGATAAGTTCCCGCGAGACTGAGCGTGATCGTTTGCGAAAAAACTCCGGGTGTTTCGGGATCGAACTGCAAAAATGCGTACTGCGTTCCGTCCGGCGCGGGCGCCCCGAAAAATCCGTCGCCCGGTTGATCGATGATTCCCGACGAACCGCTAAAGATCCAAGTGGCGCCACTCGGATCGTACTGGAACGAGTCCGCCGGAATGTCCGGCGTTTCGAAACTGCCGTTGCCGACGATTTGTGCGTGACCAATTTTCAGAACGCACAGCGACACAAGCAAAACCAAGGCAGCGCTTCTAAGCCGTCGGACGTATACGGGCTTGATCGAGTTGAGAGACAATGTCACGGGAGCGACGATGTCTTAAATCACAGCATAATTCGTACATGTCGAGGCCAAAACATTCTTCACGCAGTTGCGGCGCGTCGTCTGGGTTTCCTCACTTTTAAGTTCAGCATTTCGACGAAGACCGAAAAGCCCATCGCGAAGTAGGTGTAGCCTTTTGGAATGTGGAATCCGAGGCCGTCGCCGATCAGGTTGACGCCGATCAGGAGAAGAAAACTGAGCGCGAGCACTTTCAAGGTCGGATGGCGCTCGACGAACCTGCTGATGATTCCGGCGAAGAACATCATGACTCCGACTGCGAGCATGACGGCGGCGATCATCACCCCGATTTCATCCACCATGCCGACGGCGGTGATGACCGAATCGAGCGAGAAGACAACGTCGAGTAGGAGAATTTGGACTAACACCGCGCCGAAGGAGGCCGCCTTTCGCGCGCCAGTGTGCTCATCTCCCTCGAACTTCAAATGAATCTCGCGTGTGCTTTTCGCGATCAGGAACAAACCGCCGGCGATGAGAATCAGCGCGCGACCGGTGAGATTGAATCGCGAAATCGAAATCAGCGGATGCGTTAGGTCCATCACCCAGCTCAACGAAAGCAAGAGCAGAACGCGTGTGATCGCGGCCAGCGCGAGACCCGTTTTCCGCGCGCGATCCCGCTGCGCGACCGCCAGTTTGCCGGCGATGATTGAAATGAAAATAACGTTGTCGATGCCGAGAACGATCTCGAGCGCCGTCAGAGTGAAGAGCCCGATCCAAATCCCGGGACTAGTGAGCCATTCCATATTTACCTCCAATTAGAATCCCGACCGTATTGCTGACTCGGCGCGGAATTTACCAGAACGATTTCTGGACTTCAGCTTGGGTCGCTTCGACGTAATTGCAGCCGGCGGTTTTGCCATGTCGCCATTTGCCGGCGACACGAACCGTTTTGTGATCGTGCGCGGCCTCGGTCAAAATTTTCGAGACGTGCAACGGCGCGGCCATGAAAACCGCTGTCGATCTTCCGCCATGAAAGACGAACACGATCTGCGTGGCGCACGTTTCGCCCTGAGCGAAACTCACTTTGCCGACATCATCGAAATCGCCCGCGGCGCGAAACGGCTTCGCGCTGACCGCGGCCGGCTTCGGCCGTTCCGGTTCGCCGCAGCTCGCGAACAAAAATGCGACTGCCAAGATCGATAACGGACGGTGGAGCGACTTCATCTGCTTCTTCTCAACGAACTTCTCTTCATTCCAAGTTACGCGATGCAGCACCTTTTTGGTTTCATAAAGGAGATTCGGTCACGCGTTGCGATCTCTTTCGCAACTTCGCGACCAATCTAGGCGACGGTCACCGTCACCGCGTCGCTCGCCTGGCCGATCTCTGTTCCGTTCACGACCGCACGCGCGGTGTAACTGAGATCGCCTTTGGATGCCGATGTGTCGATTGCCGGCGTCCGAAAATAAAATCCGACTTTGTGCGGCGCCTTGTCGCCTTTGCCCTGGCGATAAAGATTGATTCCGGAAACGCCGCCGCCCGCTTTGCGAAACGGGATCGTGACGAAGTTTCCGGTTTGCCGCGCGCGGCCGAGCTCGGCTTTGTATTTTGTGGCGTCGAACTTGTCAGTGTCGATCTTCAATCGTCTCGCAATGTCGGGATTGAATTTCGAATGCGCCTTGATTCGCTCCACCCGCGCTTGCCGACGCGTATCGATACCCGGTCGAACCGGCGCCGGCGCGCTTCCGCTCGACGGAAGATCGACAAAGTCGCCGGAGGATTGGCCGCTCAAGACTGCATTGCCGACGTGTGCCGGATCCGCGTCGATATCAGGCCCGAGCGTATCCAAAATGTGAACGGCGTACTTGGCGTCGTTCACCGCATTCGTCACCTCGGCGTCACTAAAGCCAAGATCACGGCCGACGTTTGGGAATTCGTTCGCAAAATTTTTGTACCAGGCGATGCGGCCGCTGCGCTCCACGGGAAAATACGATTTACTCATCGGTGTGTCGCTGCTGTGGATCGTTGTACCGAATAGAGAGCCGCGGCGTCAATGAAGAAGCCGAACGGTGACAGTTCGAGTGACAAGGAAGGAATTCCTGCTTTTCTTCTTCCTGATCGGTGGCCACGCCGCCACTTTTTTTCCGCACATGAGAAACCGCAAAGCCGCCGTCATTTTCATTCTGATCACGGTCATGCTCGACATGATCGCGATCGGATTGATCGCTCCGGTGCTGCCGAAACTGATTCTCGATTTTCTCGGCGGCAATATGACGAGCGCCGCGAATTGGAACGGCTGGTTCGCGTTCGTCTTCGCGATCATGCAGTTTTCCTTCTCTCCGCTGCTCGGTGTGCTTTCCGATAAATTTGGCCGGCGCCCGATTATCCTGCTCTCCAATCTCGGACTTGGACTGGACTACATCGTGATGGCGCTCGCACCGACGATGAGCTGGTTGTTCATCGGCCGAATCATTTCCGGCCTCACTTCGTCGAGCATCCCGACTGCGATGGCTTATATCTCCGACGTGACGCCGAAGGAAAAGCGCGCCGGCGCATTCGGATTGATCGGCATGGCGTTCGGAGTTGGTTTCATTCTTGGCCCGGCGATCGGTGGTTATCTGGGAGACATTGATTCGCGGTTGCCATTTTGGGTCGCCGCCGGATTTAGCCTAACGAATTGGCTCTGGGGATTTTTCTTCGTTCCCGAATCGTTGCCGCAAGATCGGCGGAAAGAATTCGCGCTGCGTCGCGCGAATCCGGTCGGCTCGCTTGTGTTGCTGCGTTCGCATCCCGAGCTTTGGCGACTCGCGACAATCCAGTTCCTCGCTTACATCGCGCACAATGCATTCAGCGTCTGGGCGCTCTACGCAATTTATCGATTCGACTGGACCGGAAATATGGTGGGCCGTTCGCTGACCGTGGTTGGAATCTGCACGGCCGCAATTTCCGCGGGAGTGACGCCGTTCATGGTCAGACGTTTCGGCGAGAAGCGCACGCTTTACATCGGCCAATTCTTTGGCGCGGTCGGAATGTTCGTTGCCGGCCTGGCGGGAAGCGGTTGGGTCCTGTTCGCTTCGATTCCGATCATTTCGCTTTGGAACATTTCCATGCCGGCTGCGCAAAGCATGATGACGCATCGCGTGAGCGAGCGCGAACAAGGCGAGCTCCAGGGCGCGATTGGAAGCATGCGTTCGATCACGTTCGTGATCGGCCCGATTTTATTTTCGCAGATCTTCGCCTATTTCATTAATCCGAAACATTCGTTTCATGTTCCGGGCGCGCCCTACTATCTCGGGGCGGCTTTGCTTTTCGCGGCGATGACAATGTCCACACGGATCCGGCCGGACCCCGTATCCCACGCAGTCACGCCCGACTCGGGCATGTCGCTTCCGCCGGAAGAGATCGCGGCCGGCGCCGCGCCAATTGCCGAACCAAAAGAAAACGTTTGAGGAATCGCGCACCCTCGGCGATTGAGTCTGCGTGAAAGCGGCTGCGCGTTGGCTGATCGTTGTCACGGTAATTTTCTCCTGGCTCGCGCTTTCGAATCACTGCGTTGTCACCGCGCTCGCTGCGAAAGGGCAATCCAAGCAAAGCGGTTGCCCGTTTCATTCAAAGCCGACTAAAGAGCAACCGCGCTTGATTGAGTGCTGCAAAATTCTGCGTGCAATTCCGACAACGCCCGCGAAGGAGCTGGCCCCGGCAATTGTGGATCTTCTGCCGCTCAATAATGCGCTGCACGAATTGGCGATGCT
>QHOZ01000211.1 GCA_003219495.1 Verrucomicrobiota bacterium
CAACTTGCAGTCGCCGTCCATAAGCCTCGAGTTCTGTGTCACTATCCAAACAAGTAAGCAAAGTCGAAAACCCCACGAAAAATTCAGGAAAGTGTTTCGCTACGTCGTTAATTGTGAGATCAGCGAACCCGACGAAATAGCCTTCGATTGATTCCACGTTCACATTTCGTCCTAGTAAGTTTCCACCGGCGAACGTTTGCCGTCTTCGACGCTGAGTTGTTTGGCGCGTTCTTCGCCGAGAGTCGCGACCCGTAGGTCCCAGATTGCGTTGTCGATCTTGCGAAACGCGGCTTCGGAAAATTCGTGCGGCGGTTGCATCGTTTTCTTGAACTCCGCGACACTCGCGAGCGCGCGGTCAGTTTGATCGCGCGGCAAGGTTTCTAAAATTTTGCGAAATCGCGAGACGAATGGTGTCCTGCAACCCGTAGCCGTTCAGGATCGCGCCCATGTCGAGATCGTCAGTCATCACTAGCCCGTCGAATCCGAATTCGTTGCGAAGCAAATCGGTGATGATCCGTCGCGACAAACTCGCCGGCGTTTTTTCCGCTTCGAGCGAGGGATACCAACCGTGACAAATCATCATGCTGTCGACAACATGGTAAGGGCGCCCCGCTGGGGCGTCCGGACGGCGCAGCGCGGCGTCGCTACCTATAAAAGCGCGAAAGACGGCCAATTCGTTTTGGTCTAATTCTTCGCGGGTGCGATCGATCTTCGGCAATTCGAAATGCGCGTCCGATTTCGCGCAGGTGTAACCGGGGAAATGTTTGCCGCAGCTTGCGATCCCCTGCTCGCGCATCGCATCGTTGAACACGCCTGCATTGCGAACGACTTGCTCGACCGTTTTTCCGTAACACCGACCGCGCAATGAATTGTCAGCATTATCGTCGAAAGAAATGTCGAGCACTGGACAAAGATCGAGATTGAATCCGAACACGCGGAGCAAACGGCCGGTGATGTCACCATGGCGGCGGATTAGATCGACATCGTCTTTGTCGCGCAATTGCTGCGCGTTTGGCGGTTCGCTGCCGATCAATCGCAAACGTGAAACGCGCCCGCCTTCCTGATCGATCGTGATGATCGGCTCGACCGCGCTCAAGTCGCGCAGATCGTCGATCAACTTTCGCAATTGCGGCGCGCTCTCGATGTTGCGGCCGAAAAGAATGAAGCCGCCCGGCTGAACGCGGCGAAACATTTCCGCGCTCGCGGCATTGAGCTCCTTTCCCGGAACGCCACAGAGTATCAGTTGACCGAGTGAATCATTATCATTCATTACGAAAACAATTAACCACGAATGGACACCAATAAACACGAATGGAGTGCAGTGGTAGAAATATTCGTGTCAATTACGCACCCTGCTAGATTGCCAGAAGTGTTTCCCCATATTTATAATTTGCCGCAGAGCGGCGGGCTTCGTGTGCATTCGTGGTTAACGAATCAATAGTAAAGTAGCTTGAACAAAATCGGCATCTACGGCGGAACTTTCGATCCGGTTCATCACGGCCACTTGATTCTCGGCCGGCAGGCGTGCGAGGAGCTCGCGCTCGACCGATTGATCTTTATTCCAGCGGCGCTTTCTCCATTCAAGAAAGACGAGCCGAACGCGAGCAGCGAGTTTCGGATGTCGATGTTACGCGCGGCGCTCGACGGCGAATTGGTGTTTACAGTGAACGATTGCGAGCTACGGAGACCGCCGCCGTCTTACAGCATCGACACTGCGTTGGAGATTCGCGAGCGCGAACCGGACGCGGAATTATTCTGGCTGATTGGGGCGGACAACTTGAGCGGATTGAGCAACTGGCATCGCTTCAGAGATTTGGACAAACTGGTAAAATTTGTCGTGCTCGATCGCGCCTGCGCCGAATTGAAAACGCCCTACCAAGTCGTGCAACGCAAGATCGACATCTCTGCGACCGAGATTCGAAAGCGAGTTGCGTCGGGCCGCTCCATCCGTTATCTCGTACCGAAGGCCGTGGAAGAAATTATCCGCCGCGAAAATCTTTACCGGGAGTCTGGGACCTGACCGCGAAACAGTTAGCCACGACCTGCGCCGAGCTCGCCTCGAACAAAAAGGCTGAAGACGCGGGCGAAATCGAAACGCGTTTGAAGCAAGACCACGGCTTACGCGCAGCCGCGGTGGACGGTTTCCCCGCGAGCCAATGGATCGTGCTCGATTATCTCGAAGTGGTCATCCACATCTTCCATCGCGACAAGCGCGCGTTCTACAGTCTGGAAGATTTGTGGGGCGACGCGCCACGCGTGGAATGGGAAGCCAGCGCGACTGCCAGTTAACGAAGTTTCGCTTCGCTATTTTTTCGCGGTCGGTGACGCGCTCGCACTCGGCGGCGCGAGTTTCATCGCGTCTGGATTCGGCGCTTGCGGCGCTTTCGCATCGAGTAACTCGACCTCGAAAATGAGGACTGCGTTTGGCGGAATCGCTCCCTGGCCGCTCGGACCGTAGCCGAGGTCTGGCGGAATAAAGAGCTGATACTTGGAGCCGACCTTCATGAGCTGAAGCGCTTCCGTCCAACCCTTGATCACTCCTGCCACTGGAAATGTCGCCGGCTGTCCGCGTTTGTAGGAACTGTCGAACTCCGTGCCGTCGGTCAACGTGCCACGGTAATTGACGGTCACCGTGTCGGTGCTCTTCGGCTGCGCGCCGCTTCCGTCTTTCAGCACTTTGTATTGCAAACCGCTCGCGGTTGTTTTGACGCCTTCCTTACCTTTGTTCTCGGTCAGGAACTTTTCCGCTTCGGCCGAGTTTTTCTTTCCGGCTTCGATCTTCTTTTCCTGTAAATCTTTTTCGAAAGCGACCATCGTTTCGCGGACCTCTGCCTCACTCAACACCGGCTTACGGCCGCTGACCGCGTCTTTCATTCCAGCAATGAACGCATCCTGATTAAGATCGATATTCTGGCGCTTCAGATTGAATCCGACATTGAGGCCAATCGCGTAACTCGCTTTGTCCTTCAAATCTTTGAGCTGCGGCGGTTTGTCTTCGGCAAAACTCGTTAGTGCGAATGAAGCAGCGAGAACGGCGATAAGGGTAACTTTCATAAAAAAATGATCTTCGAATGTGATTGCGCTTTAACCTGGAACAGCGCAGAAGTTTGCAACGCTAGTGGAGAAACTTGCCCCGTCAACCCAACACTTCCGGACCCGATTCGCGCTGATTCTGAGCGCCACCTTAATTGCCGCCGTGTCAAAGATTTCCGCGGCCGAACCGCTGCGCATTTCGAACGGGGACGCCTTGCGAATCGGCAAACGCGTCTGGCAAAATGAAAGCAACGGCGGCGTAGCCGGACTTACCGCCTGGAACAGCGGCGAGAATTTCGCGTCGTTGGGGATCGGCCATTTCATTTGGTATCCGCGCGGCATAAACGGCCCTTTCGAGGAAAGTTTTCCGAAATTTCTCGCGTTCGCGCGCGAACATCACGCAGCGATCCCAACCTGGCTCGAGCAAGGCGGCGCTTGCCCTTGGAATTCCCGCGGCGAATTCGAGCGCGCGCAAAATTCTGCCCAAATGCGCGAGCTCCGGCAGTTTCTGGAAAAGACTGTCGATCTTCAGGCGCAGTTTTTGGTTGTGCGCTTACAACAATCGCTTGCCAAGATGCTCGATGAGGCGGCGGCGAATGAGCGCGAAAATATCGAGCGGCAATTCGCGCGCATTGCGAGCACTGCGCACGGTTGTTACGCGCTGGTCGATTACGTGAACTTCAAAGGCGAAGGCGTCTTGCGCACCGAACGTTACGCCGGCCAGGGCTGGGGATTATTACAAGTGCTCGAACAAATGCACGGCGCCGATAACGGGGCCGCGGCCACTCGCGAATTTTCAAATTCTGCTGCTGCAATTCTGCGCCGACGTGTACAGAATTCACCCCCTGAACGCCATGAAGCCCGCTGGTTGCCCGGTTGGCTGAA